>CAIYMN010000243.1 GCA_903927295.1 uncultured beta proteobacterium
AGCGTGGCAATCCATGCAGTCAGAAGTCATGGATTGCCGCGCTTCGCTCGCAATGACGAAACCGGCTCCTCGCAATGACAGTTTGAATAAAGTGTTCATCAAAAGTTCCCGATAAACCAGTCTTTGACCTGGCTGAACGCGGTTTTCATGGAGCCATTTTTTTGCGCCACCTTGAAGCCGCGCAGCCGTGCCAGCCGCGCTTCTTCGAGCAGACCCATAACGGTCGCTGCGCGCGGTTGCGCCACCATGTCGGACAGCGCGCTCGAGTATTTGGGAATACCACGGCGCACCGGTTTGAGAAAGATGTCTTCGCCAAGCTCGACCATGCCGGGCATGATGCAACTGCCGCCGGTGAGCACAATGCCGCTGGAGAGCATTTCCTCGAAGCCGGACTCGCGCATGACCTGGTGCACGAGCGAAAAAATCTCTTCAACGCGCGGTTCAATGACGCCGGCCAACGCCTGGCGGCTCAGCATGCGCGGTCCACGGTCACCCAGCCCCGGGACTTCGACCTGGGCATCAGGGTCGGCCAGCAATTGCTTGGCGTAGCCGCTCTCGACCTTGATGTCCTCGGCGTCCTTGGTCGGTGTGCGCAGCGCCATGGCAATGTCGCTGGTGATGAGGTCGCCGGCAATCGGTATCACCGAAGTATGGCGGATGGCGCCGTTCGTGAAGATCGCAACGTCGGTCGTGCCCGCGCCAATATCGACCAGCGCCACACCGAGTTCACGCTCGTCTTCGGTCAGCACCGACAGACTGGAAGCCAGCGGATTGAGCATCAACTGCTCGACCTCCAGGCCGCAACGCCGCACACATTTGATGATGTTCTCGGCGGCGCTCTGCGCACCCGTCACGATGTGCACTTTCGCTTCCAGGCGGATGCCGCTCATGCCGATCGGCTCCTTCACGTCCTGGCCGTCGATCACGAATTCCTGGGGTTCGACCAGCAAGAGGCGTTGGTCGGTCGAGATATTGATGGCCCTGGCCGTTTCCAGCACCCGTGCGACATCTGCAGCACTGACCTCCCGGTCCTTGATGGCCACCATGCCGCTGGAATTGATACCGCGGATATGGGCGCCAGTGATGCCTGTGTAGACCCGGCTGATCTTGCAGTCGGCCATCAGTTCGGCCTCTTTCAAGGCCTGCTGGATGCTCTGCACAGTGGCATCAATGTTGACCACCACACCGCGCTTGAGTCCATTGCTCGGTGCAATACCCAGGCCGGCAAGCTTGAGTTCACCGCCGGGTAACACCTCGGCCACAACCACCATTACTTTGGCGGTGCCAATATCCAGTCCTACGACCAGATCTTTGTATTCTTTCGCCATATATTCACCTGTTGCCTGTGTTGTCGTTGTTACTACTGCTTTTGCTGCCCACCGGATGCCAGCGTGCTGACGCCGCGCAGCCGCAAGGCATATCCGTCTTCGTGCCGCAAATCGGCTGTTTCCAGCGCATCGCTCTTGCGGCCAAAGCGTGAGGTCACCTGTGTCAGCGTTCTCAGAAAACGTTCTGTGCGCGCCACCACTTCGGAAACACTGCCACTGCCCAGTTCCACCTTGGCACCTTCCTCAAAATGGGCACGCCAACCACCATGGCCGGTCAGTTCAAGTTGGTCCAGCGTCATGTCCATTTCTTCGAACAGCGGCAGCAGCGTCTGGTACATCAGCAACACCTGGGGAGCCTGCGTGTCAGGACCGTGCAGCCGCGGCAAGACCTCTTGTTCAACCTCACCGAGATTGGCTTCAAATACTTCACCAAAACTGTTGACCAGTTTGGGTTCGCCTTCAACGCCCCAGTACGCAAGCGCCTTGTGCTCTTGCAGGGTCACCCGCAGGCGGTCCGGGAACTCACGCCGCACCACCGCCTTGCGGACCCAGGGCAAGGCCTCAAAAACGAGCCGTGCGCGCTCCAGATCGATGCTGAAGAAGCTGCCGCTAAGACGTGGCGTGACGTTGGCGCGCAGCGTCACGGCGTTGTTGTGGCTGAGCTCACCCGTTACCGCAATACCGTGCAGGGAAAAGGCCTGCTGGCGCGCAAGCCAGAGCGACAGGGCGCCCACGAGCATCGCCACAAAAGCCAGCAACATGACGAAGGCCATCAGATTCATCAACCTCACATCCACCGGCAGACTCAGCTTGTCGGTCATGCCACCCCCTTGATGGAGGCGGCGTCGTAGTCCAGCGCCGCTTGCTGCAGCACCTGAAGGCACAGCGCGGGATAGCTGATGCCAGCCGCTTTGGCAGACATCGGGACCAGTGAGTGCCCTGTCATGCCGGGTGAGGTGTTGATTTCGAGCAGATAGGGTTGCCGTGTGGCGGCGTCAATCATCACGTCTATGCGACCCCAACCACGGCAGCCCAGGACACGATAGGCTTTGAGGACCAGAGTTTGAATGACCTCCTCCTCGCCCTGTGGCAGTCCCGAGGGCACCAGATAGTGGGTGTCCTCAGTAAAGTACTTGTTCTGGTAGTCATAGTTGCCATCGGGCGCCACGATGCGAACCACAGGTAAAGCACGCGCGTTGCTTCCCTCACCAATCACGGCGCAGGTCACTTCGTCGCCCTCTATGCACTCTTCACAAAGAATACTGGGGTCCAGGCTGCCTGCGAGATCCACAGCGGCAACCATTCCTGAATAGCCCATGACTTTGGTAACGCCAATTGACGAGCCTTCACGCGCCGGTTTGACAATCACCGGCAATCCCAAATCGTCGGGCACCGCGATGACATCGCTGCGTTCAAATGCCCCGTTTTTCAACAGCGTGTACCTGGGTGTTGGAATTCCCTCGGCAATCCAGACGCGTTTGGTCATGACCTTGTCAATCGCAATGCTGGAGGCCATGACGCCCGAGCCCGTGTAGGGAATACCAAGCAGTTCGAGCGCGCCCTGCACCGTTCCGTCTTCCCCAAAGCGGCCATGCAGGGCAATGAAGCAGCGCGCAAAACCGTCGCGTTTGAGTTCCAGCAATTCGCGCTCAGCCGGATCGAACGCATGCGCATCCACACCTTGCGAACGCAGGGCCTGCAACACACCTTGCCCTGACATCAGCGAGATTTCGCGCTCGGCTGACGCACCACCCATCAGCACCGCGACTTTCCCTGGATCTACATGAAGGCCCTTCATACCTTGATCTCCTCCTGCATCAAACTCGCTGAACCGGTTTGCATGGCCAGCACTTTTGCCGGCACCGCGCCAATGGAACCCGCACCCATGCACAGCACCACATCTGCATCGCGAGCGTGTTCATGAATGGCTTGCGGCATGGCGGCGATGTCCTCGATGAAGCTGAGATCGGCCTGCCCCGCCCGGCGCAGGGCACGCGCCAGGCTGCCACCGTCGGCAGTGGCGACGGGCGCCTCGCCGGCGCTGTAAACCTCTGCCAACAGCACCGCATCGGCTTGCGCCAATACCTTGACAAAATCATGGAAGCAGTCGCGCGTGCGGCTGTAACGGTGCGGCTGAAACGCCAACAGCAACCGTCGTCCAGGAAAGGCACCACGGGCTGCCGCCAGCGTGGCCGCCATCTCGGTCGGATGGTGGCCGTAATCGTCGATCAGCGTGAAGGTTCCGCCATCGCGTGACCGGACCTCGCCATAGCGCTGGAAGCGCCGACCCACACCCTTGAACTGGGCCAAGGCGCGCAGCACCGCCTGATCCTCCAGTTTGAGTTCATGTGCCACTGCGATCGCTGCCAGCGCGTTGAGCACGTTGTGTCGACCTGGCAGATTGAGCACAACGGGCAAGTCCGCCAATGCCGTGCCGACACGCCGTTGCACCGTGAAATGCATTTGACCCGCTAGCGCGCGCACATCCACCGCGCGGAATTGCGCCGCTTCATTGAAGCCGTAACGCGTCACTTTGCAAACGACCTGCGGCAGGATCGAGCAGATCGCCGGGTCATCGCTGCACACAATGGCATTGCCGTAAAAAGGCAGCCGGTGCAGAAAATCGAGAAAGGCCTGCTTCAGACGCCCGAAGTCGTGGCCGTAGGTGTCCATGTGATCTTCATCGATATTGGTCACCACTGCCAGCACCGGCAGCAGATTCAGGAAGGACGCATCGGACTCGTCAGCCTCAACCACAATGTAGTCGCCCTGACCGAGTCGCGCGTTGGCCGCAGCACTGTTGAGGCGTCCGCCAATCACAAAGGTCGGGTCCAGTCCGGCCTCGCCCAGCACGCTGGCCAGCAGACTGGTGGTAGTGGTCTTGCCGTGGGTTCCAGCCACGGCAATGCCCTGCTTGAGCCGCATCAGTTCGGCCAGCATCAGGGCGCGCGGCACCACGGCAATGCCCAGTTCGCGGGCGCTGCGCACTTCCACGTTATCCGCTGCCACCGCGCTCGAAGTCACGACCACATCCGGTCCATGCAGATTACCGGCTGCGTGCCCGACATGGGTCAGAATTCCCAGATCTGACAGACGTCGCAATGTCGCACTGTCGCTCAGGTCAGAGCCGCTTACCTGATAACCCAGATTGAACAGGATTTCCGCAATGCCTGACATGCCCACGCCGCCAATGCCGACGAAGTGAATATGGCGCACAGCGTGCTTCATGACGCCAACTCCTCGCAGGCGTCAGCGATCTGATAGCCGGCGTCCAGCTTTTCCAGCTTTCTGGCGGCAACGGCACGCTCAAGCAATGCGGATCGATCGGCTTGCTGCAATAGCTCGGCCAGGCGCTGCGGATTCATTTCTGTTTGTGGCAGCAGCCAGGCAGCGCCCTGGTCCACCAGAAAGCGCGCATTGCTGGTTTGATGATCGTCCACAGCAAATGGAAACGGCACAAACAGGGCTGCTGCACCGACTGCGGCGATCTCGCTCACGGTGCTGGCACCGGCGCGGCAGAGCACCAGATCGGCATCGGAAAAAGCCAGCGCCGTATCATTGATGAAGGGCGTCAGCCGCGCCTGCACGCCTGCTTGGGCGTAGTTGGCGCGCAGGGCTTCAATCTGCGCCGCTCCGCTTTGATGCAGAACCTCGGGTCGCGCTGCCGGCGCCATCAGCGCCAGCGCCTGCGGCACAATTTCGTTCAGGGCGCGTGCGCCCAGACTGCCACCCAGCACCAACAGATGCAGGGGGCCGGTGCGACCGGCGAAGCGTACGGCCGGTTCCGGTACGCCAATGAATGCGCTGCGCAGCGGATTGCCGACCCAGCGAGCCTTTGCAAGCACGTTCGGGAATGCCGTAAAGACGCGCCGCGCCACTTTGGCCAGCACTTTGTTGGCCATTCCTGCCACGGAATTCTGCTCGTGCAGGAGCAGCGGCTTGCCCAGCAACACACTCATCAGTCCGGCAGGGAAAGTGATGTATCCACCCAGACCCAGCACAACGTCGGGCTTGACACGGCGCAGCACCGCAACGCTTTGCCAGCAGGCGCGCAACAGGTTCCAGGGCAGCGCCAGCAGCGTCGCCCAGCCCTTGCCGCGCACGCCGGCGAAATCAACCGCCTCAAAGGCGAAGCCGTGCGGCGGCACCAGGCGACTTTCCATGCTGGGCTGCGCGGCGCTGCCGTTGCCACCAAGCCAGTGCACACGCCAGCCACGCTCCCGCAAAACCTGCGCCACAGCCAATCCTGGGAAGATGTGCCCGCCCGTACCGCCTGCCATGATGAGTGCACACTTGTTCATCGTTGGCTCTGATCAATTTTCTTGTTCGTCATTGCGAGGAGCGCAGCGACGCGGCAATCCAGGAAGTCCGGCTGCATGGATCGCCACGGCCTGCGGCCTCGCGATGACGAGCAGAGACAGTAATCGTTCATACCCGGCCTCCGCGCATCATCAGGCGGTTCTCGAAGTCAATGCGCAGCACAACAGCCACGGCCACCAGATTGACCAGAATGGCAGAACCACCGTAGCTCATCAGCGGCAGTGTCAGCCCCTTGGTCGGCAGGGCGCCCAGGTTCACGCCCATGTTGATGAAAGCCTGAAAACCCATCCAGATGCCGACGCCCTGCGCCACCAGGCCGGCAAAGACGCGGTCCAGCGCAATAGCCTGGCGCCCGATGTGCATCATGCGTCGTGTCAGCCACAGGAACAGGCCAATCACACACACAACCCCGATCAAGCCGAACTCCTCACCAATCACGGCCAGCAGGAAGTCGGTATGCGCTTCAGGCAACCAGTGAAGTTTCTCGACACTGCCACCCAGTCCGACACCGAAAATTTCACCACGCCCAATGGCGATCAGGGAATGCGTGAGTTGATAGCCCTTCGCAAGCGCGTTCTTTTCGCTCCAGGGATCAAGGTAGGCAAAGATGCGCTCACGGCGCCACTCGCTCATGGCAATCATCAGTCCAAAAGCCACCATCAGCACCGTGGCAATGAGAAAGAACATGCGGGCGTTGACACCACCCAGGAACAGGATACCCATCGCAATCACGGCAATCACCATGAAGGCACCCATGTCGGGTTCGGCCAGCAGCAGCATTCCAACCACCGCCACAGCCACACTCATCGGCGCTACGGCGCGGAAGAAATGTTCCTTCACTTCCATTTTTCGCACCATGTAATCCGCTGCGTACAACAGCACGGCAAACTTGGCCAGCTCGGACGGCTGGAAGCCGAAAGGGCCTATCGCGATCCAGCGCCGTGCGCCGTAAACGACTTTGCCGATGAAGGGAATCAGCACCGCGATCAGGAACACCAGCGAGACAACAAACAGCCAGGGCGCGGCCTTCTCCCAGGTTGCCACCGGCACCTGGAAGGCCAGCACGGCAGCGACAAACGACAGGAGCAGCCACAGCACATGGCGCGTCAGAAAATAGGTATGGGTGTACTTGGCAAAACGCGGATTCTCGGGCATCGCAATCGAGGCCGAGTAGACCATCACCAGACCCCAGACCAGCAGTACCAGGGTCACCCACAGCAGCGGCTGGTCAAAGCTCACCACCCGCGTCGGCGTGCTGTCCAGGCGCGAACTGATGGCGCTCACTGAACCCCCTCCAATACAGCGCCCGCGGCACTGGCTGCTTCTGCCACAGCAGCGACAAAGGCGCGGGCACGGTGCACGTAGTTGTCAAACATGTCAAAGCTGGCGCAGGCCGGCGACAGCAGCACCGCATCGCCCGACCTTGCGAGCGTGCTGGCCTGTGCCACGGCGTCCTGCATCGTGTGGACGTCCACCAGCGTCACCCCGGTCGCTGCCAGCACATCGCGAATTTGCGCCGCAGCGCGCCCGATCAGCACAACGGCGCGTACGTAGCGCGCTACCGGTTGTGCCAAGGGCGCAAAGTCCTGAGCCTTGCCCTCGCCACCAAGAATCACCACCAGGCGCCGCTCCAGTCCCAGTCCGGACAAGGCAGCTACGGTGGCACCTACGTTGGTACCTTTGCTGTCATCAAAATATTCCACCTCGTTGATGATCGCCACCGACTCCAGCCGATGCGGTTCACCACGGTATTCGCGCAGGCCATACAAAAGCGGTCCCAGCGCACAACCGGCCGACTGAGCGAGCGCGAGTGCCGCCTGGGCGTTCAGGGCGTTGTGACGGCCGCGGATGCGCAGGGCGTCCGCCGGCATCAGGCGCTGGATATGCAAGTCCTCCGGTGGACCCTTGCGCTTTCGCAGGGATTCGTCAGCCTCCAGAGCGCGCACCAACCAGTGCATGCCGTTGATTTCTTCCATGCCAAAATCACCCGGGCGCGTCGGACGATCGGCACCAAACGTGACATAAGACCGGTGCTGCGGCTTCTGCAGTTTGACCTTGCCCGGCCGCGCCCCCGTGCGTTCCTCGCTCCCGCTCATCCCGGGGCTCAATAGCTCCATCACCGCAGGATCATCGCGATTGAGTACCAGCAGCGCATGCTGACCAAAGATGCTGGCCTTGGCGCGGCTGTAGTCGGTCATCGAGCCATGCCAGTCAAGGTGGTCCTGCGTGATGTTGAGCAACGCAGCCGCGCCGGGCTCGAAAGCGCAGGCTGCCGCAAGCTGAAAACTTGACAACTCGAGCACCCAGACTTCGGGCAGGGCAGCGGCATCGAGTTGCGCGCTCAGCGTATCAAGCAGCGTCGGGCCGACATTCCCAGCCATCGCCACGGTCTTGCCAGCACGTTCCACCAACTGGCTGGTGAGCGTTGTCACCGTCGTCTTGCCGTTGGTACCGGTCACCGCGAGCACCTTGGGCGCATAGCTGCGCGTGGCGCGCAGGTCTGCCAGGGCCTGCGCAAAGAGTTGCAGCTCACCTGCGACCGGCAGTCCGATGGCGCGTGCCGCGTCTGACACCGGTGCGCATTCCAGCGGCGTCAAGCCTGGACTGACGTAGACAGCTTTGATATTGCTGCCTTCAAGCAGTGCAGCGCTGAAGGGACCACCAACAAAACATGCGTCCGGCAATTCGTGCCGCATCGCGGCGAGTTGCGGCGGTTCGATGCGCGTGTCTGCCACCGTCACCCGCGCGCCTTCACGCGTGCACCAACGCGCCATCGCCAAGCCGGACGTGCCCAGGCCCAGGATCAGAACGTGTTGCCCGAAGAGCGAGGATAGCGTGCCGGCGCCGGGCCGCCCCAAGCCCGGCACAGCCCCCTCGGGGCTGGAGCCTGCGGCTCCAAGCCTGCTTGAGCAGGGTTGGACAGGCGACAGAGGCGAAGTGTCTCGCGAGCCGCGGCCTGCAAGGCCTCGCGCAGCACATGCAATGGCAAGCCCCGGAACGAGCGGCAGCGAGGAACGCAAGGGGGCCATTCAGTTACCTCAATTTGAGGGTAGACAAACCAACCAGACACAGCAGCATGGTGATGATCCAGAAGCGCACGACCACCTGCGTTTCCTGCCAGCCACTCTTCTCGAAATGATGGTGCAACGGCGCCATCTTCAGAATGCGGCGGCCCTCACCGTACTTTTTCCGTGTGTACTTGAACCAGCTGACCTGCAGCATGACCGACAACGCCTCGACCACAAAAATCCCGCCCATGATGGCGAGCACGATTTCCTGGCGCACGATGACAGCAATGGTGCCCAGCGCTGCGCCCAGCGCCAGCGCGCCGACATCGCCCATAAAGACCTGGGCCGGGTGCGTGTTGAACCACAGGAACGCCAGGCCCGCACCAGCCATCGCTGAAGTAAAGATCAGCGTTTCCCCGGAACCGGGGATGTACGGGAAGAACAGGTATTTGGAGTAAACCGAACTGCCCGTAACGTAGGCAAAGATGCCAAGGCAGGAACCGACCATCACGACTGGCATGATGGCCAGGCCGTCCAGCCCATCGGTCAGGTTGACCGCGTTGCTCGATCCCACAATCACCAGATAAGTCAGAATGACGAAGCCCAGTACACCGAGCGGATAGCTGATTTCCTTGAAGAAGGGCAACAGCAAGCCGGCCTTGGGTGGCAGGTTCAGGTCAAAGCCCGATTGCACCCATTTGAAAAACAGTTCCAGCACGCGCCAGTTGGAGCTCTCGGAGATGCTGAACACCAGGTACAGCGCAGCGAGCAGGCCGATCACCGATTGCCAGAAGTACTTTTCCCTGGAACTCATGCCCTCCGGGTTCTTGTCCACCACCTTGCGCCAGTCGTCCGTCCATCCGATGGCACCAAATCCCAGAGTGACAAGCAGGACAATCCAGACAAAGCGGTTGCTGAGATCAGCCCACAGCAGCGTGGAGACGGCAATGCACAGGAGGATCAGCGCACCACCCATGGTAGGTGTGCCGCTCTTGACCAGATGCGAGGCCATGCCATAGCCGCGAATCGGCTGTCCGATCTTGAGTTCGGTCAGGCGACGAATGACAAACGGACCAGCCAGCAGGCCGATCAGCAACGCTGTGAGCGCTGCCATGACGGCTCGGAAAGTCAGGTACTGGAAGACCCTGAAATGAGCAAATTCAGGCGACAGTGACTGCAGCCATTGAGCCAGACTCAGGAGCATGCTGACCTCCCTACGTAGCTCGTCATCGCAAGGCCGCAGGCCGTGGCGATCCATGACTCCTGGATTGCCACGCTGCGCTCGCAATGACGGGCATTCATCGGGAGGCTAAGCAGCATTTATTTCTTCCTTATTCTTGATGGCGTGTTCCACCATCGCTGCGACCACGCGTTCCATCTTCATGAAGCGCGAACCCTTGACCAGGACGCTGCCAATTTGCCCCAATTGCGCCAGCACCGCCCGCTGCAGCGATTCCATATCACCGAAGTGGTGGCCGGCGCCAAAACTGTCGATGGCGGCCTGTGAGAGCTGACCCAGTGTGAACAGCGCGTCCACACCCAGGCTGCGTGCCAGCGCACCAGCTTCGGCGTGAAACGCAGAACCCTGGTTGCCGACTTCACCCATATCTCCGAGCACCAGCAGACGTGGTCCCGGCAGTGCGGCCAGAACTTCGATGGCCGCGCGCACTGAATCCGGATTGGCGTTGTAGCTGTCGTCAACCAGCGTGACCAGACGGCCACCGACGCTCAGCCTTTGTACGCGCGAACGTCCCTTGACCGGCTCGAACGCCTGCAGACCCTGAGCGATCGCCGGCAAGTCCACGCCCGCAGCCAGAGAACAAGCCACCGCTGCCAGGGAGTTCTTCACGTTGTGCAGTCCGGCGATATGCAGTTCGTACTGCAGCGCGCCTGCCGGTGTGGCCAGTGACACCTGCCAGGCCTCGCCCGACCAGACCGCAGCCGTGCAGCGAATATCCGCGAGTGCCCCGGCTGCGGAGCTGAATTGCGACACTGTGCGCGAGCCGGCTTTGCCGCGCCAGAGCTCGCTGAAGGCGTCGTCTGACGGAAAGACCGCTGTCCCGTGATCTGGCAGCGCTTCGATGACCGAGCCGTTTTCCTGGGCGACGGCGGCCACGGTCGCCATGAATTCAAGGTGTTCGCGCTGCGCATTGTTGACCAGCGCCACGGTTGGTTTGACCACGGCCGCCAGGCCAGCAATCTCGCCCGGATGATTCATCCCGAGCTCGAACACAGCGATTTCGTGATGCGCACGCAGGCGCAACACGCTCAGCGGCACACCAATCGCGTTGTTGAGATTGCCTTGCGTGGCCAGAAAGGACTCTGGCTTGAAGGCGCGCAGGACGGCGGCAATCATCTGCGTCACGGTCGTCTTGCCATTGCTGCCGGTTACTGCGATGACCGGCAGTCTGAACTGCGCACGCCACTTCGCCGCCAGCAGGCTCAAGGCCTGCTGTGCATCAGCCACCACCAGCCCCGGCAAACCGGCAGCGAGCAGCCGCTCATCGGCGTTGCCCTGGCACAGTGCGGCCACCGCTCCCTTGGTCTTGGCCTCGCGCAGAAAATCATTGGCGTCAAAGCGCTCACCACGCAGCGCCACAAAAAGGTCGCCCGGCTCGAGCGTGCGGGTGTCGCTATGCACGCGCAGGAAGCCAAGGGAAGCGCCCGTGGTGTCGGCGCCGACCACGCGCGCCGCCCCAAGCCACTGCCGTGCCTGCTGGAGCTTGAGCATGTCAGCCATGCATCGCCTCCCCCGCTGCCCGCTGCACAAGCTGCTGGCGCTGCAGTCGGCGTACCTGTTCGAGATCGGAAAAGGCCAGGCGACCGCCCGCCACGTCCTGGTAATCTTCATGCCCTTTTCCGGCCAGCAAGACGACATCGTCAGGCCTCGCCTGAGCCAGCGTCTGCGCGATCGCCAGGGCACGATCGGCCTCGACGAACAAGGGCCGTTGGCCGGTCAATCCGAGCAGAATCTGGCTGATGATGGCTTCCGGTTTTTCGTTGCGCGGGTTGTCACTGGTCAGCACGACCTGATCGGCGTACCGGGCTGCTACAGCGCCCATCAGTGGGCGTTTCGTGGCGTCGCGGTCACCACCGCAACCAAAGACGCACCAAAGCTGCCCACCACGCTGGCGACTCACCGGCCGCAAGGCCTGCAGCGCCTGGGTCAGCGCATCGGGCGTGTGGGCGTAGTCCACGGCCACCAGCGTCTGCCCGGGCTCCCCGGCAAATTCCATGCGCCCGGGCACCGGTGTCAGCTCGGCGCAGGCCAGCACCGCTGCTGCCAGCGGCACACCGATGGAACGCATCGTTGCGAGCACACCGAGCAGGTTGGATACGTTGTACAGGCCTATCAAGCCTGTCTGCATCAGATGGCCTTCTGATGCACCTTCCGCAGCACGTTCACGCACGGTAAATCGCAGGCCGTGCGACTCATGACTGATGTCACAGGCCTGCAGTCTGGCTGGGGCTGCGCATGACACGCTCCAGACATCGAGCGCATTGGCGTCCAGTGTGGCGAGCAATTCCAGCCCCTTCGGATCATCGATATTGACGACCGCTGCACGCAAGCCGGGCCAGGCAAAGAGTTCCTTCTTGGCCTGCCAGTAGGCTTCCATGCTGCCGTGGTAATCGAGATGATCCTGCGTGAAATTGGTGAAGAGGGCACTGTGAATCTGGCAGCCCTGCAGGCGCGACTCGGCCAGGCCGATGGAAGACGCCTCGATGGCACAGGCCAGGACGCCCGCATCGACGAAGTCGCGCAAACTCCGCTGCAGCAATACGGGGTCGGGTGTTGTCAATCCGGTGCTCTGCACAATGGGCGGACGGCCCACTCCCAAGGTACCAACCATGGCGCAAGGCATGGGTGCCGACTGCTTCAGATTGGACAAGGCCTGGGCCAGCCACCAGACGCTGGAGGTCTTGCCATTGGTACCTGTCACCGCCAGCAGCTTCAGGTGCTGCGACGGGTGATTGAAATAGGCCGCAGCAACCGGGCCACTGGCTGCCTTGAGACCAGTATAGGTGGCGACTCGCGGGTCGTTGAAGGCATAGGGCTCGACGCCAAGTCTCTCAACCAGGCACGCCGCGGCACCGTGCACCAGCGCTGAGGCCACATGCTGGCGTGCATCGCTGGCCGCGCCCGGCCAGGCGATGAAGCCATCGCCCACACGCAGCTTGCGGCTATCGCTTTGCAGCGTGCCGCTGATGCGCTGCTGCAACCAGCCGGCAGCGTCAGAAGGGCTTGAGAAGTCAATCATCAAAAGCTCTCTTCTTCCGACTTGGCCATGATCTGCGGCTTGACCGTCATGTCGGGTGCAACGCCCATCATGCGCAAGGTCTGCTGCACGACTTCGCTGAACACCGGCGCTGCCACCGCACCGCCGTAATATTGCCCTGCGCTGGGTTCGTCGATCATCACAGCGACAATGAGGCGCGGCTTTTCAACCGGGGCCAGGCCGACAAACCAGCCCCGGTATTTGCGATTTCCCGCGCTGCCGTAGCCCTTGCCAAATTGTTTGTAGGCGGTGCCGGATTTACCACCCACCGAATAGCCAATGGTTTGCGCTCTCTGCCCGGTGCCACCCGGACCGGCCGCCATTTGCAGCATCTTGCGAACCTGCCCGGCTGTGCGCGACGACATCACCTGCACGCCCAACGCCGGCTCAGCGCTCTTCTGCATGGTGACCGGAATGATCAGTCCATTGTTCGTAAACACGGTGTAGGAACGTGCCATCTGGAACAGCGAAGCCGACAAACCGTAGCCATACGACATGGTGGCTTGTTCGATCGGTCGCCAGGTCTTGTACGGGCGCAGCTTTCCTGACACGGCCCCGGGAAATGCAATCTGGGGCTTCTGGCCGAAGCCCGCGCTCGAGAACATCTCCCACATTTCACGTGCCTGCATCTGCATGGCAATTTTGGTCGTGCCAATATTGCTTGATTTCTGGATCACACCTTCAACCGTCAGTACACCATTGGGATGCGAATCGGAAATCGTTGACCCGGTGATCGTCAATCTTCCATTTCCCGTATCAATCAGCGTCTGCGGCGTGACGCGTCCGGTTTCCAGGCCGAGTCCGATCGTGAAAGGTTTCATCACCGAGCCCGGCTCAAACGTATCAGTGAGCGCCCGGTTACGCAGTTGTTCGCCGCTCAGGTTCTGCCGCTTGCCCGGTACATAGCTGGGGTAATTGGCCAGCGCCAGCACTTCACCGGTAATGACATCGAGCACCACAACGCTGCCAGCCCTGGCCTTGTTAAGCAACACGGCGTCGCGCAGTTTTTGATAGGCAAAGAACTGCACCTTGCTGTCCACGCTGAGTTGCAGATCCGGACCGTCTACCGGCGCAATCTGCTCTCCCACATCCTCCACCACACGACCCAGGCGATCCTTGATGACACGACGCGAACCGTTGTGACCGGAGAGCTCCTTGTTGAAGGCCAACTCGATCCCCTCCTGACCAATGTCCTCGACATTGGTAAACCCGACCACATGGGCGGCGGCTTCACCTTCCGGATACTGCCGCTTGTATTCCTGGCGCTGATAGACGCCCTTGAGTTTCAGGGCCATGATCTCCTGCGCCACAGACTCATCGACCTGACGCTTGAGCCAGACGAAGGTCTTGTCTTCATTTTCCAGACGCCTGGAAAGTTCAGCCACAGACATTTCCAGCAGCTTTGCCAACTTGCGCAATTGCTCTGGCTCGCGCTCAATGTCTTCCGGAATCGCCCAGATGCTGGGTGCCGGCACGCTGGAAGCCAGGATCACGCCGTTGCGGTCCAGAATGCGACCGCGATTGGCCGGCAATTCCAGCGTCCGCGCAAAGCGCACTTCGCCCTGCTTTTGAAAGAAGTCATTGGCATAGACCTGGATATAGGCGGCGCGCGCTGCCAGCGCGACAAAACCCAGCGCAATCGCAGCAACGATGAACTTGCTGCGCCAGACCGGCGTCTTGCTTGCCAGCAGAGGGCTTGATGTGTAGACGACGCTGCGATTCACTGGATCCGCCCCACAACAGCCGAGCCGCGTTGCGCTGAAGCCGGATCGTGAGCGTGCGGCGTGGTCGACGCCGCGCCAGCATAATTCGCATAGTGCGTGATGGCCGGCGTGACCGTGCGCATCTGCAGCTGCTCCTTGGCCAGTTTTTCGACCCTCAAGGGTGCTGCCTGCGCACGTTTTTCCACTTGCAGTCGTTCGTTATCGGTCTCGATGTTGCGCGCCTGCGAGCGGGCGCGGTCGAGCTCGGAATAGAGCTGGCGCGATTCGTACTGCACGCTCACCAGATACAAGGCGCTCGCCAGCACGGCCAGCAACAGAAAGAACGCAAGCCGTGTCATGCAGCAGTCCTTTGTGCCACACGCATGATGGCGCTACGCGCTCGCGGATTGGCAGCCAGTTCGGCAGCACCTGGTTTGATGCGGTGCAAGGCCTTCAAGCGCATCACTCTGGCTGGCGCAAAAGGGGCCCGCCGGTCATATGCATCGCGCGAATGTCCTGCGATGAACTGTTTGACGATGCGGTCTTCGAGCGAATGAAAGCTGATAACGACCAGACGGCCGCCCGCTTGCAGGACATCCAGACTGGCTGCTAGGGCCTGTTGCAACTCCTCAAGCTCGGCGTTGATGAAAATCCGAAAAGCCTGAAATGTGCGCGTTGCAGGGTTCTGGCCCGGCTCGCGGGTTTTGACTGTGTCCGCCACGAGCTGGGCCAGCTCGGTAGTGCTTGAAATTGCGCCCCGCTCCTGTCGGCGAGCAACAATCGCCTTTGCAATCGAGCCAGCAAACCGTTCTTCGCCGTAGTCACGTATCACCTCCGCAATTTTTTCGACCTCTGCTGTCTGCAACCACTGCGCCACACTGATTCCCCGCGTGCTGTCCATGCGCATGTCCAACGGACCTTCAAACCTGAAACTGAAGCCGCGCGACGGGTTGTCAATCTGGGGTGAACTGATGCCCAGATCGAGCAGCACGCCGGCAATACTGGCACCAGGAAGTTCTGCCAGCTGTGAAAAGCCCTGATGCCGGATGGAAAACCGGGCATCGTGAATGGAGGATGCCTCGACAAGTGCTTCAGGGTCCTTGTCAAACGCAATCAGGCGCCCTGCTGCTTGCACCCGGGAAAGAATCAGTCGACTGTGACCACCGCGCCCAAAGGTGGCATCCACATAGGTCTGCGTCGTGGCAAGCGAGTCGTCGGGGGCGTCCGGATCGGTGAGCAGAGCGTCAACAGCTTCGTTCAACAATACGGTGGTATGTTTCCATGCAGTGTCCACCGTCGGCCTTCAGAAGGAAAACTCTTTGAAAACGTCTGGCATATCGCCCTGCATGGCCTTGGCTTCCTGGGCGTCGTAAGTCGCCTTGTCCCAAAGTTCGAAATGGTTGCCCATGCCAAGCAGCATGGTGTCCTTGGCGATGCCGGCTGCCTGGCGCAATTCGGGCGACACCAGGACGCGACCGGTGGCGTCCATTTCCACGTCCATGGCATTGCCAAGAAAGATCCGCTTCCACCACTGGGCCGACATCGGGAGAGCGGCAATTCGATCACGGAATTTTTCCCACTCGGGGCGCGGGAATACCATCAGGCAGCCGTGTGGATGTTTGGTGATCGTCAACTGCCCCGCCGCCGTGGCGCTCAGGACGTCGCGGTGCCGGGTCGGCACAGACAACCGTCCCTTGGCATCCAGACTTATTGACGAAGCCCCTTGAAACACTGCGGCACACCTTTTGTAGCGGAGACAAAAAACCAGCGGTGTAAATACACTTTTCACCACTTAATTGCACTTTTTTGCACTGTACCAGCAAATGCCTACTCCGCAAGAGGACTTGCGATAATTTTTTTCAATGAAATCAAGGACTTAGCGTAGATTTTTAAGCGATTTTCCAGAGAAAAACGTTCAAAATGAAGGACTTAGCTCACGTTGTGAATGTGATGCCTCAAGGGCGTCGGTGTTTCCAGTTGGGGACAGGTCTGAAGATCTGTCCCGCAAGGCGAACATCCGACAGCCCGTTTCCAGTTGGGGACAGAGCTGAAGATCTGTCCCGCAAGGCGAACATCCGACATCCCGTTTCCAGTTGGGGACAGAGCTGAAGATCTGTCCCGCAAGGTTACAGGATATACCTTGACAGATCTTCGTCGCGGCTGAGTTCGCCGAGTCGAGCATCAACATAGGCCGCATCCACCGCAATGGTCTGTCCGGCCAGATTGACTGCATTGAAACTGACTTCATCAAGCAGTCGCTCCATGACGGTGGATAGCCGACGTGCGCCAATATTTTCGGTGCGTTCGTTGACATCAAAAGCAATCGCCGCCAGACGCCTGATACCTGCGTCCTGGAATTCAATGTGCACGTCTTCCGTCGCGAGCAAAGCCTGATACTGCTTGACCAGCGAGGCATGGGTCTGCGTCAGTATGGCAACAAAATCCTCGACCGACAAAGACTGCAACTCGACCCGAATCGGAAACCGGCCCTGCAGTTCGGGAATCAGGTCGCTGGGTTTGCTCAGGTGAAAGGCGCCCGACGCAATGAACAGGATGTGATCGGTCTTGACCATGCCGTATTTGGTCGACACGGTGGTGCCTTCCACCAGCGGCAAAAGGTCGCGCTGCACCCCCTGGCGTGAAACTTCAGCGCCACTGCCTTCAGAGCGCGAAGTCACCTTGTCAATCTCGTCGATGAAGACAATACCATTTTGCTCAAGCATGTACAGCGCGTGCGTCTTGATCTCTTCCTAGTTGACCAGTTTTGCCGCCTCTTCATCGACGAGCAGTTTCATCGCCTCGGCTATCTTGAGCTTGCGCGTCTGGCGCTTGTTCTGGCCGATCTGACCAAACATGCCACGCAATTGTTCCGTCATTTCTTCCATGCCGGCCGGGCCCATGATCTCAAGCTGCGGCGCTGACTGGGAAACTTCTATTTCAATCTCGCGCTCGGCAAGTTGCCCCTCGCGCAGTTTCTTGCGAAAGACCTGCCGCGTCGTGCTCTCGGACTCGCTGCTGGGCAACACACCAAATTCAGCGCGAGGCGGCGGGATCAGGATATCGAGGACCCGGTCCTCCGCAGCGTCCTGGGCACGCGCTCGCACCTTCTTCATCTCGGCAACACGCGTTTGCTTGACGGCTATGTCAGCCAGATCGCGAATGATGGCGTCGACATCCTTGCCGACATAGCCCACCTCGGTGAACTTGGTTGCCTCCACCTTGATGAAAGGGGCATCCGCCAAGCGGGCGAGGCGACGCGCAATCTCGGTTTTGCCAACCCCGGTGGGGCCTATCATCAGAATATTCTTCGGTGTGATTTCAGCCCTCAATCCGGGCTCAACCTGCTGGCGCCGCCAACGATTGCGCAGCGCGATGGCCACTGCGCGTTTTGCCTCGTGCTGCCCAACAATGTGCTTGTCAAGCTCGGCAACAATTTCCTGCGGTGTCATGATCCTGTCAATCCCCCAAGGTTTCAATGACGTGATTCATGTTCGTGTAAATGCACAGATCGCCCGCGATCTCCAGCGAGCGTTTGACGATGTCCGGTGCTGACATATCGGTGTGCTTGAGCAAGGCGATGGCTGCCGCTTGCGCGTAGGCGCCGCCGGACCCGATCGTCACAATACCGTTCTCAGGCTCGAGCACATCTCCGTTGCCGGTAATGATCAGCGAGGCTTCGACATCGGCCACCGCCAGCATCGCTTCAAGGCGTCGCAGCACGCGATCCGTGCGCCAGTCCTTCGTCAACTCGATGGCCGCTCGTACCAGTTGTCCCTGGTGCTTTTCCAACTTGGCCTCAAACCGCTCAAACAGGGTGAAAGCGTCCGCGGTAGCCCCGGCAAAACCAGCAAGCACCTTGCCATGGTAGAGCTTGCGCACCTTGCGCGCGGTTGCTTTGACTACGATGTTGCCAAGCGTAACCTGGCCATCGCCACCGATCGCCACCTGAACGCCCTGCGCAGTCTTGCGCCGAACGCTGATGATGGTGGTGCCATGAAATTGTTCCAAGCGGGTGAGCCCTCCAGGTCAGCGGTTGCGCAAAATAACCCGTGCGTGATCGTTGATGCCAATCACTTCAAAAAATGCGGCCACCAGGCGCGGCACATCACGGAACTGGACATGGCAACCCTCAGCCTCGCGCGCAGCAACCCAGTTAAGAATGCTTCCGGCAGCAGAAAAGTCGACCCGAATCAATTTGTCACAGGACACGATCAATCGACTCGCGCCTTTGAAGTCAGTCTGAAGTTTGTTCAAGGCCTGAGCAGCATCACCCAGCACCTGGCCACTGAGTTCAAAGACCTGACCCGAATCGTCATCGATCGCCATCGGTTCTGTGCTCTCACGTGTTGGCTGAAATTCGGCTCCAGGCACGGTGACGAGGTCTTCCTGATCGTTGCTGCGCGACCCGTCGCCCCGCGTCATCGTCTCGGCCGCATACTGGCACAGCACGTTCTGCCATGGTGGCGGCGACACCTCGTAGGTGACGCAGAAATCGAGCGCCGCCAATTCAAACTCGTCCTGCAAATGCATGATTCGCAGTGCGTCCAGACGCAGATGCCACCAGAATTCGGCCAGCGCACTGTCGCCGGACGGTGTCGACGAGCGCAAGGTCTTCTCCAAAGCATCGGCACCATCAAAATGCAAAGCCACCGGCTGCGTGCACCACTTTGCCATCATGTCAGCCAACACCGCCGCTGCATCCGGCGTGATCGCCCTGAGGTGGCGCCAGTTCAAGCGCCATGGCTGTGGGGCGCGCAGCAACCTGGTGCGCAGATCCTGCAAAGCCCGCATATCGAGTTGACCCGGACAGTCCCATAGCGCTGCAAGGCCTGTCGAGTTCTCAGCGGCATCATCGAGCAGGGTCTGTTCGCTGATGCGTCCGAGTTCATCCAGCGTGGAGAACCAGACCGGTGCGGCGTGCCCGAAACGCTGCGCGTACTCCATTGCAACGTGCTCAAAACTCCCCTGCTGCCCCGTGGCTCGGTACAGATCAAACAAGGCAGCCGCCCAACCCTTGACGACGTCAGGGCGAACGTTATCCGTACGCAATGCAGCCAGCAATCCTGCCTCCGCACCAGCGACGTCGCCATTGGCGAAACGAATCGCAGCCTCCTCCATCTCCGTATCGGCGGGAGTGTCGCCCAACTCGATGGCAAACAGGTTGGAGGGAGAAAATCCGCTGCCACCGGAGGTTGGCCTGCGCGCCTCGAAATCCGAGGGCCCCATCATCTGGGGTTGCGTCAGCGCCTCGTCATTGCCAACGTCATCAGGCTGACCAGGTTGTGTCGGATCGAAATCCTTGGTCTGTCCCTGATCCGAATCCGGCTTCGTTGCGCCGGCTGACTCGGTCGAGGTGTGGCCCGGCTTTTCCTTGGCGGCGTTGCCACTGAGGAACTCGGCACCCTGGGGCAAATGCAGGCTGGCCGAAAGATGAAAGTTGCCGCCCTCCACTGCCGCTTCACTCTGCTTGCCCTTCCACCACTGCTTGGACATCTGGGCTTCAATCTCATCGATCTTCTTGATCGTGTTGGCCCGCTCCTCCAGATTGGATGTGGTCGTGGTCCCCTGAAAAAAGGAGGGGCGGCCGGCGGACTCGCCATTGGCTACGGGCCCGGCACGGCGCAACTTTCGAAGTTCGTCAAATTCGCGACGGCGGACAAAATCATTTTGTCGCTTGCGCTGAATCATTTCCTTGAGCGCTTGCTTGCTGTAGCCCCGATCAGGCTCTGTTTCAGGAGCCGGTTCAACATCAATCTTGTCGAGTTCTGACCAGTCCTTCGTCGGATGAAGGATGAACTTGCCCATCTTGGAGAACAAGCCAGCGGTGGTGCCTTTAGTCGCCATGAGGCTGAGAACCTGTGAGATGAACCACTAGGACCTGATGATCAATCCCCAAACATCTTCTGCTTGAGTTCCCGGCGCTGCTGTGCCTCCAGCGACAGATTGGCTGTAGGGCGTGCCAGCAGGCGACCGACGCCAATGGGCTCGCCGGTTTCGTCGCAATAACCGTAGTCACCGGCATCGATGCGGGCAATCGATTGCTCGATCTTCTTCAGGAGTTTGCGTTCGCGGTCGCGCGTGCGCAGTTCAAGCGCGTGCTCTTCCTCAATGGTGGCACGGTCAGCCGGGTCCGGCACGACCACGGTGTCCTCACGCAGGTGCTCGGTTGTTTCGCCAGCATTGCTCAGAATGTCCTTCTTCAACTGCACGAGCCGGCGTCGGAAGAACGTCATCTGAAATTCGTTCATGTACTCGGCGTCTGGCATCGCAATCAACTCGGCATCGCTCAACTGTTCGATCGATTTGGTCTTCCAGTTATTGGCGAGCTTGGGGTCTTTCTTGATGGCCGCCGCCAGTGGCGGAACAATCAGGGGCGACGTCAGCGTCTGCGTAAAGCTGGCCTTCGCCGCAGTGGATGCAACCGACTGGGCCATTGAGGGAACCGTCAACTGCGCCAGGCGCGAAGACGGCCGACCCGCCCTGGCAGGCACACCCTGGTTGCTTGCTGCCGGTGCGGCAGGTGTTGCTTTCGCGGGGGCCACCGCCGGCGCCTGCTTGGCTTTGGGCAACTGTGCCTTGACCCCTTTATCGATCGTCGTATTCACTGAATCCTTTGTATTGACTTTGGCAGCTTTGGCCACTTTGGCCACTTTGGTAGCTGGTTTGATCGTCTTGACCACTTTGGCCTTGGCCGCAACTGGTTTGGCTTTCACAACCGGCCTGGCAGTTTTGGTGTTCCCATGCACGGGCTTCTTGGGCGCCACTTTTGCTGCGGGCTTGCGCGTCTGCAATGCTGCGGGAACCTTCGCCAGCACCTTGGCCGACGACTTCCCAACCGGCTTCTTGACTGCGACGGGCTTGGCCACAGTCTTGCTGCTTGATTTCGGCGAAACCTTTTCCCTGGCCTTGATGGCCGGTTTGGCTTTCGCCCTGGCAACGGCTTTCACGACTTTGGCAACCTTTGTCGCTTTCGCCGATGCTTTGACTTTGGTCGTTTTTGCGTTCATTTTT
This sequence comes from uncultured beta proteobacterium, assembly GCA_903927295.1. GTDB lineage: Bacteria > Pseudomonadota > Gammaproteobacteria > Burkholderiales > Burkholderiaceae_C > Rhodoferax. The sequence continues at coordinate 21,648 of CAIYMN010000243.1, forward strand.
CGTCTCCTCGCAGGTTGTTCCTGCGCCTACACTTCACTGTCTGAACCTCTGGCATGAGCGTTTCCGCGACTGCTTCGCAGATTTTCGCCGGCGCGCGAGTGTACAGGTTTACCCGATGAAACACCCGTGAGTTGCAAAATCGAGACAGATATGCGATTTCAGCCATGACTGTTCTCTCGCTCAAACCAGGCACTGACGCATGCCCTGCAGGAAGATGTCCTTGGGCAGATCAATGCCAATGAACACCATCTTGCTATTGCGCTCTTCACCTGCACCCCACACTGGCCCCAGATCACTGCCCATCAACTGGTGGACTCCCTGAAAAATGACTTTCCGATCGGTCCCATTCATGAACAGCACGCCTTTGTAGCGCAGCATCCGGGGGCCATAAATATTGACGATGGCACCCAGAAAATCCTCCAGTTTGGCCGGATCAAAAGCCCGATCTGACTTGAAGACAAAGCTCTTGACATCGTCGTCGTGCGCGTGGTGATGGGGCCCGCCATGCTGATGCGAGGGATGGTCGCAATGCTCGCCCTCTGCATGCTCATGCTCATGTTCATGCTCCTCGTCATTGAGGAATTCGGGATCGATGTCAAGTTTGGCATTCAGATTGAAGCCGCGCAGGTCAAACACTTCACTCAGCGCGACTTCCCCAAAATGCACGACCTTTTGCGGTGCCCGCGGGTTCATGTGCTGTAGACGGTGCATCAACGCTGTGACCTCATCCGCACTCACCAGATCGGCCTTGCTGATGAATATCTGGTCGGCAAAACCGATCTGCCGACGTGCTTCCTGACGTTCATCGAGTTGCGTCGGCGCATGTTTCGCGTCAACCAGCGTCAAAATCGAGTCCAGCAGGTAACTCTCTGCAATTTCGTCGTCCATGAAAAATGTTTGAGCCACCGGACCTGGATCGGCCAGCCCGGTAGTTTCAATGACGACGCGCTCAAAATCGAGTTCGCCCTTGCGTTTCTTCTCGGCGAGGTCGCGCAAGGTCGCGCGCAGGTCCTCTCGTATGGTGCAACAGATACAACCGTTGCTCATCTGGATGATGCGCTCCTGCGTGTCCGAGACCAGGATGTCGCTGTCAATGTTTTCCTCACCAAATTCATTTTCAATGACGGCGATCTTCTGTCCGTGTGCCCCTTCCAGCACGCGTTTGAGCAGCGTCGTTTTGCCCGAGCCGAGAAAGCCCGTCAGAATGGTTGCAGGAATCAGACTCATCGCATTTTCATCAGGTTCAGATTGTCGTGAAGCAGGGGAGTGTAGCGGTCTATTGTGGCGGACCTATTTACGCATCACGATCAAACCCTTCAGGTACTCGCCTTCCGGGAAGTTGATGGTCATCGGATGATCGGGCGCGCCGCCCAGACGCTCGACGATATAACCGTCAACCTGAGCCTCAATGGCCGCCGAAGCCACAATTTTATGAAACAGGTCGGCGCTGATGCCACCCGAGCAGGAGTAGGTAAACAATACACCACCGGGCGCGAGAATCTTGCAGGCCAGCCGGTTGATGTCCTTGTAGGCCCGCGCCGCCCGCTCTGCATGCGCCACCGTCGGGGCGAACTTCGGTGGGTCCAATACGATCGCGTCAAAAGTCTGTCCTTCGGCGCCAAGTTTCCGCAGCGAAGCATTCACGTCCGCATCCACGAAAGTGGCACGGGCCGCCTCAAACCCGTTGCGTGCCACATTGGCGGCGGCCTGCTGCAGGGCAGGCGCAGACGAATCGATCGAGGTGACATGGGTCGCGCCGCCGGTCAGTGCGGCCACCGTGAAGCCGCCTGTGTAGCAATAACAGTTGAGGACGCGCTCAAACTTCAAGCGGCGTGTGTAGTCAGCAAACTTCCTGCGGCTGTCGCGCTGGTCCAGGTAAAAACCGGTCTTGTGCCCGGTGGCAATATTGAGGGCCAGCTGCCAGTCATGCTCGCGCAACACCAGTTCGACCGGGCCGTCTCCGCGCATCCAGCCGCTGACCTGTGGCAAGCCCTCGCGATCACGGCCACTGGCGTCGGAGCGCTCGTATAGCCTCGTCAGGCCGGTGGCGGCCAGCAGCGCATCTGCCAGCACGGCTTTCCAGCGCTCGGCCCCGGCGGACAGAAATTGCGCCACCAGTGTGTCGCCATAGCGATCAACGATCAGACCCGGCAGGCCATCGGACTCACCATGCACGAGGCGCAGAGCGTCGCTCTGGATGTCAAAGCGCTGTCTGGCATTGACCGCCCTGGCGCAAGTCAGCCGGAAGAAGGCCGCGTCAATGCGCTGTGTCTCGTCGAAGCTCCAGACCCGGGCCCGGATCTGGGAGACCGGGCTGAAGGCAGCCCAGGCCAGAAACTGGCCTTCATGCGACTCGACCCGCACCGTCTCGCCGGCATCGGCCGCACCTCTGGCAATGGCCGACTCAAAAATCCATGGATGACGGCGCAGCAACGAGCGCTCCTTGCCAGCTCTTAATCGAATCGATTTCATGGGTTGATTGTCGGGCCTGCTGCCGTGCCTGCAAGCCACACCTCTTCAGGCACCGCTGCGGTGCTGCAGCGCTGACTAGTAAGTAATCGCCATGGCTGGCACATCGACCCGGATCATCGGCTTCTTCAAAGCACCGTGAACCGCCTTGACATAGTCAGAAGCCCATTTGGCATTCTCGAACCAGTTCGCGCCTGCCGCCTCGGTTACACGCAGCACCTTGTCCGCAGTGAGCACCTTGCCGCTGGCGCGCAGTGGTTCGCACTCCAGCGCCGTGAACTGGGCATCGAGCCAGGCGCGGGCCACATCGTGCGCCATCGCCGGCCCCTCTTCCACGTGAAAATGGAATTCAACACCCTTGTCCAGAAAAACGAGTATTTGACTGCGCATAAAGTACCTTTCTTTCAATACTCCGAAGTATTGCCGAATTAGGGCCGAAAATTTAGAAATTCCGCCCGAAACTACTTGATTTTGGCGCGTGGATGAGCTGCGTCATAGGCTTTGGCCAGATGCTGGAAATCAAGTCGCGTGTAAACCTGTGTCGTGGTGATGCTCGCGTGCCCGAGCAACTCCTGCACGCCGCGCAGATCACTGCTCGACTGCAGCAGGTGGCTGGCAAAGGAATGGCGCAGCATATGCGGGTGCACCGGCGTCGCCAGGCCGGCCTGCAGGCTGCGCAGGCGCAGGCGCTGCCAGATCGATTGGGCCGTCAAGCGCGTGCCGTTCTGGCCCATGAACAGGGCGGCCTGCGCCGTATGGTTGCGCGTCGGGTCGCGTAGTGCCAGCCAGTGCTGCAGGGCTTGCATCGCCTTGCCACCAACCGGCACGGTGCGTCGCTTGGCGCCCTTGCCCAACACGTGGGCCTCACCAGCCTGCAAGTCGATCCAGCCGCGCGCTTCAGCGCTGGCCTGGACGTCCAGGCCCGTCAATTCAGCAACCCGCAAGCCGCTGCCGTAGAGCATCTCAACCATGGCAGCGTCGCGCGCTTCGAGCCACGGATCCGTGTTCTCACCCTGAAAACCGGCAAGCTGCACGGCCTGGTCCACACTCAAGGCCTTCGGCAAGGGCTTGCCCACCTTGGGTGCACGCACATCCTGCACCGGATTGCTCGCCACCTGGCCCTGACGCCCCAGCCAGCTGTAAAGGCCCCGCCAGCCCGACAGGATCAGGGCAATCCCGCGGCCAGACCGCCCTGCGCCATGCATCTGTGCAACCCAGCGCCGGATATGGCTGTTTTGCACTTGAAGGAGTTCAATTTTTGCCTGCTCGGCGAAGGCAAGGAGCTTTTGCAGATCCAGCGCATAAAGCTCCACCGTGCGCTGTGCCAGGCGTTTTTCAACCCGCACATGTTCAAGGTATCGCTCAACCAAGGTATTCAATTGCTTACCTGAGTCTGGACAAGGCAGCGCTGGCCAGTTCGGCAATGTGGGCCAGAAAGTCGGTGCCCATGGTGATGTTGAAGCGCTGTGCGTCAGGCGAGGCCAGCACCAGCAGGCCAAAAGCCGCAGCGCTGCCGCCGATCGGCCCGGAGCGCAGGGGCAGCATGGCCAGCGAACTGGCGGCCAATGGCTCGGACAGCCAGGCAGCCGCTTCAAAGCCGGTATTGACGCCGCAAAATGGCTCTGTGAGCGACGAAGTGAACAGCTTGACATCCTCACTCACGCCGCTGGCAAAAGCGGCCTGGGCAAAGACCGGCGCCACATCCCAGACCTTGATGGCCACCTGCGGCACGGAGAAATGTTCCGCAATCTGTTCGGCGAGCTGGTCTGGCAGGCGCAGCGGGTCGTTCACGCGAAACAGGCTGCCAGCCCAATTCATCAGCCGCTCCGACAGCATGGCGTTTTCACTGCCGTTACGAATCATGTCCATGATGCGGTGCTCCAGCGCCTTGATCTTTTCGCGCAGCAAACTGGCCTGCCGTTCCTGCAAACTGACGGCGCGCGTGCTGTGTGGACTGCTGAGCAGCACGGTCGCCAGCAATTCGGCGTGGCGCTCAAAAAAGTCCGGCGTGTCAGCCAGGTAGTTTGCAATGTCTTCTTCAGTAACTGGATGGGTAAATGAACTGCTCATAGGTTGTCCGGTAAATCAATTTCGCCACAAAAAACGGTTGTTGCCTGCCCAGTCATCAGGATGCTCGTGCCGGCGCCGCCCCAGGAAATACCCAGCTTGCCGCCACGTGTCTGCACCTCCACGCTGTCGTCGAGCAAGCCCAGCCGGATGCCAGCCACGACCGCCGCGCAAGCGCCCGAGCCGCAGGCCAGGGTTTCGCCAGCGCCACGCTCAAAAACCCGCAACCTGATCTGGCCGCGGGCCACGATCTGCATGAAGCCCACATTGACGCCCCGCGCAAAGGCGCGCAGGCTTTGTATCTGTGGACCCAGAGTTGACACCGGCGCCGCATCCACATCATCCACCAGCAGCACGGCATGCGGATTTCCGATCGACAGCACGGCTGCCAGAACTGTGCTGGCCGGCTCACCCGGTACCGGCTGCAGAGGCCATTGTTGCCAGGCGCCGCTGACTCGGCGTTGCAGGGCACTCCCGTCGAACGGAATCGCGCTCAACTCGAACACCGGCTCACCCATATTGACGGTGACGCGTCCGTCTGGCATCAGGCGCGGCTCAATCACGCCCCCTAGCGTCTGCACCCGTATCGTGTCCTTGCTGCACAGACCCCGATCGTGCACAAAGCGCGCAAAACAGCGTGCGCCGTTGCCGCACTGCTCAACCTCGGCGCCATCCGCGTTGTGGATGATGTACTGAAAATCGATATCGGCCGCCGGTGAAGGTCGCACGGTCAGAATCTGGTCGGCACCAACACCAAAGTGCCGGTCCGCCAGCAAGCGGTAATGCGCGGTGGTCAGCCCGAGCTGGCCTCCGGTTTCATCGAGCACCACAAAATCGTTGCCGGCGCCCTGCATTTTGGTGAAACTGATCCGCATCGGCGAATTATCCCTTTATCCTTGCGTCACTTTTGAAAGAAGACCATGCGCATCCCCGACTGGATCCCCAACCTCAAGCCGCAGCCCCAGGCACTGCTTGATGCCATCCTGGCGCGCCGCAACGGCACGCTGCTCAACCTGGACAAAGCCCTGCTCTGGAGTGAACCACTTGCGCGCGGCTGGAATGTCTTTCTCAAGGCGGTTCGCACCGAACTCTCCACGGATCGGCGCCTGCGCGAACTCGGCATCTGCACTGTCGCCCTGCTCACCGGCGCCGACTATGAGTACCGGCACCATGCACCCGATTTTCTGGCCGCCGGCGGCACCCAGGCACAGCTTAATGCCTTGCAGGCCTTCGTCCAGTCAGACCCGCGTGGCCTTCCCACTGGCACAGCGCTCGATGAGATTGACAGCCTGGTGATCCAGTACGCCGCGCAAATGACGTTGGACGTGAAAGTCAGCGACGCAGTCTTTGCGGCCATGCGCGAGCACTTTGACAGCACCCAAATCGTCGAGCTCACGAGCGCCATTGCCACCTACAACATGGTCGCGCGCTTTCTGGTGGCGCTGCAAATAACCCCAGAGAAGTAGGTATTCCCCATTGAACCCTGAAACGTCGTTGCGAGCTTTCTTCTGGTCATTGCGAGCGAAGCGCGGCAATCCATGCATTCAGAAGTCATGGATCGCCACGCCCTGCGGCCTCGCGATGACGAGGAAGTGGCGCCTCGCGATGACAGAACCCGAGTTTTGAGAAAACTCGGGTCAATCGGCTTTGATATTGTTGTCCTTCACCACCTTGCCCCAGATATCCATCTGCCTCTCGATGAAAACACGCGCCGCATCAGGCGTTCCGCCGACGACATCAATCCCCTGAGCATCCAGGCGCTTGGCGATATCGGCCTGGCGCAGGATCCTGTTGAGTTCCTCGTTCATTCGCTTGAGGATCTCCGGTGGCGTTTTGGCTGGCGCCAGCACTGCCCACCAGGCGGGCGCGTCGAAACCCGCGAAACCACTCTCAGCCATCGTCGGCACCCCCGGCAGATGCGGCGAACGCGTGCTCGTTGTTACCGCCAACGCGCGCAGGCGTTTTCCGTCGATCTGAGGCTTGACCAGAAACACCGAGCCGATCGCCAGCGGCACGTGTCCGGCCAGCGCATCATTCATCAGCGGTCCGCCCCCCTTGTAGGGGATGTGCTGGAACTCCATGCCGCCGCTCCTGGCCAGCAAGGCCATCGCCAGATGCCCCAGACTACCGGAGCCAATGGAGCCGTAATTCACGCCGTTCTTCTGACGTGCTGCCGCCACGACATCGGCGAAGCTCTTGAAGTTCGACTCGGCCTGCGTCGCCAGCACCATCGCACCGGTACCGATCAGCACCACCGGAGCCAGGTCCTTTCTGGAGTCAAAAGGCAAGCCCGGAATCAAGCTTGGGTTGACGCCGTGCGTATCAAACACCACAGCAAAGGTGTAGCCGTCCGGCGCCGCGGCCGCCACTGCGGCAGCACCAATCGAACCTGACGCTCCGCCCTTGTTGTCCACAATCACGTTCTGTCCCAACTGGGTGGACAGGGGCTGTGCCAGCAAACGAGCCACCTGATCAACCGAGCCACCCGGGGGAAATACCGCGACGAGTTTGATGGGCTGTTTGGTCGGCCAGGCTTGAGCCAGTGCCCACTGTGGCGCCATCGCGCAGGCGACGGCGAACAATGCAGGCAACAGACGAAGGATGTGGCGCTTCATGGGTGGTCTCCGGTAAACATTGAAACTCTTCCGCAGAGGATACGCTGGCAGAAGACTGTTTGCTCTCGGGGTTTACGCAAACATCGCGCTGGCGACATGTGGCTGACCAGTTTTGGCTGTAAATTCGCAGCATGGCACGTCCCACCCAACTCCTGCACCTCCAGCGCACGCCCGTAGCGACCCGACCTGCGGCCACTGTGCTGCTGCTGCGCGACACTGCGGGTGGAATCGAAGTGCTCATGACGCGGCGTTCCACGACGGCCAGTTTCGCGCCTGGCGCCTACGTCTTCCCCGGCGGCGGCGTTGACGCGCTGGACAGCGCCAGCCACGCTCAGGCCCGACGTCGCCCAACACAGAGCGCACTGCACCTGACGCAAGCCATCGCCGCCATCCGCGAAAGTTTTGAAGAACTGGGCGTCCTGCTGGCGCGGCGCAGTGATGGCACGCCGGCCGATTACAGCGACATAGCGTCGCTCGAGCGCTCCAAGCCGTTCGCCGCCCAGTGCCAGAGTCGCGGCCTGATGCTGGCCGCCGACGACGTATTTGTGCTGGCCCACTGGATCACCGACCGCGACCTGGCACGCCGCTTTGATGTGCCCTTTCTGGTAGCCCGCATGCCGCAGGGCCAGACACCGGTGGCCGACGAAGCGGAACAGTTCGAACCAGTCTGGGTGCGCCCTGCCGATGCCCTCGCGCGGCACCGGGACGGCCAGTTTTTCATCATCTTCCCGACCATCCGTACGCTCGAACGGCTACACGCCTACAAGTCGGTGGAGGCCGTCCTGCAGGCGTGCGCAGCGACCGAGCAGCCGCTTTGGACCAGTTGCCCACGCGCCGGTCTGCTCGGTGGTCATGAAGCACGCTACATGGAGCAGGACCTGCCCTATGGCGAACTGGCCCTGGTGTGCCCGGATGGGCAGATCGTGCATTCACTGGACTGGCAAAGTGAAGCCCCGGTCGCCCTGCTGAAGAACGTGTTGCGCCTGACAGCACCCAACCCGGGCCCCATGACAGGCCCCGGCACGAACAGCTACCTGGTGGGTGACCCGAACACGGGCTATATCGCCATCGATCCGGGACCAGCCGACGCCGAGCATCTGGAAAAATTGTGGCGCGCATCGGGTGGTGATATCCGCATGATTGTCTGCACCCATTCGCACCCCGACCATTCGCCCGGTGCCGCACCGCTGCAGGCCTTGTGTACGCCACAGCCGCCGATTTTGGGATTGCCGTCGCAGCCCAGCGCACGCCAGCACAGCCAGTTCACGCCCGAGCGCGCACTCGCCCATCAGGAACTTTTGCAGCTTGCGGGACTGACGCAGGATGGCGAGGTGACGCATACGCTGCAGGTGCTGCATACACCTGGTCATGCCGCCAATCACCTGTGTCTGGTGTTGCTGGAAGACCGCCTGCTGTTCAGCGGTGACCACGTCCTGTGCGGGAGCACGACCGTGATTGATCCACCAGACGGCGACATGACGCTTTACCTGGAGTCGCTTGACCTGCTTGGCGCTGCCTGCACCGAGCACGCAATCGAGTTCATCCTGCCGGCACATGGCTATGTCATGGGTGGCTATGAGGGCGAGGCGGCCAGCGCCATCGCTCGCCTGAAGGCGCACAGGCTGCAGCGCGAAGCAAAAATCATGAAGGTCATCCAGGCGCTGCCGCACGGGTCGCTGGACGACTGGGTGGCGCGGGCTTATGACGATGTACCGCAGCGCATGTGGCCGGTAGCCAAGCGCTCACTGCTGGCGCATGTGGCGCGGATAGAAGGCAATTTGTCGCCCAACGACTGACCGTGACGGGTGCAGGCAGGGCTCTGTGTCACACCCGGTTCACGAGCGCCTCGAGTTCCTGAATCGGCACCGGTTTGCTAAACAGATAGCCCTGGTAGTTGTGGCAACCCAGGCTCGCAAGCAATTCGCGCTGCTTCTCGGTCTCGACCCCTTCGGCGATCACAACCAGCCCCATGCTGTCGGCCAGCGCGATCACCATCCTGGCAATGGCCACATCGTCCGCATCGGTCAGGATGTCGCGCACAAAACCCTGGTCGATCTTGAGTTGATCCAGCGGCAGGCGTTTCAGGTACGCCAGTGACGAATAGCCGGTGCCAAAGTCATCGAGCGAGAAACTGACGCCGTGCGCCTTGAGGGCCTTCATCTTGGCGATCATTTCCTCAACCTGCGACACCAGCATGGACTCGGTCAATTCGAGTTTGAGCCGATGCGGATTGGCGCCCGTGCTGCGCAGTTGCGCCAGCACCTGATCGACAAACTCGGCCTGCTGAAACTGTCGTGCACTGACGTTCACGGCGATCGTCAGCGCCGACAGGGACGCCTGTGCGGCCCAGCTTGCGATTTGTCGGCAGGCGGTCTGGAGTACCCAGTTTCCGATTGGCAGTATCAGGCCGGTTTCTTCGGCCAGCGGAATGAATTCGGCCGGCGAAACGAGGCCGCGCAGCGGGTGGCGCCAGCGCAACAGCGCTTCGACGCCGATGATGTGGCCCAGGTCATTGCATTGCGGCTGGTAATAGAGCTCGAACTGCTGTTCCCGGATCGCCTCGCGCATGGCGGCCTCCAGTGCGATGCGCGCGCTGACCATGGCCTGCATCCGGGGTTCGAAGAAACGCAGTGTGTCGCGCCCGGCGGCCTTGGCCTGGTACATCGCCAGTTCGGCACGCTTCAAGAGCTCTGCGACGGTCTCTTGACCCTGACCGAAGACGGAGACACCCATGCTGGCACTGCAGGAAACTTCCATCTGTTCGATTTGGTAAGGCTGCCTGAGTGCGTCAAAAATCTTGCCGGCCACCGCCTGAATCTGCTTGGTCGCTTCCAGTGGGTCAGCGTTCAAACGCGGCAAGAGCAGCACAAATTCGTCAGCGCCTAGTCG
>CAIYMN010000244.1 GCA_903927295.1 uncultured beta proteobacterium
CAAGGATCAGGTCTGGTGGGTGCAATCTGACACCAGTGTTGAGAACCCGTACAAGCTGTTGCCACCCGTCTTCAGCGACATGCCGCAGGAGATGCTCGAAGACATGGAGTCAGAAGACGACCTCGCCATTGCAGAGGGTGGAGCGGCTACAACGGCTTTTGCTCGTTTGCAGTTCGACAATCTTTCGGTTAATGAGCGAAATAGTATCGAGGCGTCATTGCTTCGCTACTGTGAACTCGATACGATGGCCATGGTGATGATTTATGAGGCTTGGCGGGAGTGGCTTTGAAACACTTGATCCTGCGGCGTTGGCCTTCGCTATTCCTGACTTGAAGGTTTTTCGCCGGGCGGGGCGGTTTGTGGCTGAAGTGACGTCAGACTTTGTCGTAGTGCCCAGTTATCCTGAAGTCAACGAAGGAGTAGCATGAGCAAGAACATTATTACTGAAATGAGAACGGTCACCGACGCGCAAGTGGTGATGATCGATTCGGCCACATTCCGGGGGTCGGAACCGTTTCAGGGCGTTTTTCAGGTTCACGACGTCGACACTTGTTCTCATGTCGATGAGACCACGGGAAAACGATTGGTGCTGGTCCGTTGTTGCTGGGAGGACGAACCCGACCATGAAGATGCATACGTCGAAATCGAATGGAACGATCTTGTCCTGAATCAATGCATCGGGTTTGACGGAGAGGTGGTGGCGAGGATGGCATTCACAAAGGAAGATCATTGACCTCGCGGACTGCTGACTGGAATGAAAAATCAAGGAAATCGATATGACATGGACCCCAAACCAAATTAACAGTCACTTTCACGACGACCACGCATTCGAGGCGAACTACTGCTGCCCGCATACGCTTGAAACACTGCGGGTTGACATCAATCCAGCCAATCTGGAACCGGCCCGGCTGATTGCCAAGCGCCTTGCACAGTTGATGCCTAACGGTGCGCACAGGTCACCAAACTACCACTTTGCTCCCTGTCCATGGGTAATTGTGTCCATGTTCACAGGCAAGGCTGGAATGTTCGGTTCAAGTCGGGTTGCACTCTTTCAATCGGACAACCATTTCTTCTTGGGATTGCGCTGCAGTCACGAGGCAGTGGATGTGATTGGACTTACTTTTCCTCCAGAGGTCCAAGGTATTCTGATGCAGGAGCAGTATGACTGGATAAGATTCAATCAAGAAAATGATCATCTCTGTATCCAGACTGCAATGCCCGAAGACGGTCAATTCTTGAACAATCATCCACTGGCAGAAGGACAACCCCTTGCGCTCGCCCTGGAATGGATCAACGCGAACATGATTGTTCCGACTGAGGTGGCGCACCCAGAATGGTACGAAAATTTCCTGATTGCCCGTGGTCAACCTCCGGATGGTGTGATCACTCCCCGGGTAATGTCTTATGGGCCTGGCGACCACCCAGGTGTTCAACTTCCCGGCTAACAGGCATACAAGTTCAAGGAGATCCCTATGGAATGGACACCTCAACAAATTTGCTGGCACTTTCATGACAACGAGGCGTTCGTCGCCAACTACTGCCGCCAGTTCACATTTGACCAGCTGCAAAACGAGGGCAATCGGCAACCAGGTCGGCTGATAGCCAAACGCCTTGCACAACTGATGCCCCACGGCGCCCACAATTCACCGGGTTTTGGAATCGTTCCTTGTCCGTTTGTAACGGTCTCGCGATTCACAGGTGCTGCTGGTTTGATGCATAGTGATCGGGTTGCTGCCTTCCAGACGAACAATGAGTTCTTCATTGGATTTAGGTGCGATGGTGCGGCAGATGGTCTGAATGGAATCAATTTTCCTCAAAGTGTTCGGAACGCACTGAACGAAGGGCACTATGAATGGATGAGATTCAATCAGCCAAATGATCACCTTTGCATCCAGGTAGCAGTGCCGGAACAAGGGCACTTTATTGGGGATCATCCATTGGCCGACCATCAGCCCCTTGCACTTGCCCTGCAATGGATCAATGAAAACATTTGGTGGCCGGTAGAAAGGGATCACCCCGAGTGGTATCAGAACTTTCTGACTGCCCGTGGCCAACCCCCAGAAGGCGTCATCACTCCTCGTGTCATGAGCTACAAGCTTGGCGACAACCCCGGTATCCAACTCCCTGACCGTCTTGTGAAAGCCTGTGGTAGCGAACCCACTCCAAAGACTACCCCTGCCTCACCGAGGGGCGGGAAACCGGGGGTCGCGGTAACAGAAGTTGATCCAGATGACTCTCCCGATGAGGGCGTAAGGGCCGTAAGCTCCGAGCGAAATGCGCTGGACCTTTTCGACAAGGTCCGAATAAATTGGAACAAAGATTCTTTTAAGGAGGGCAGAATGGAAATTCCAAATGAAGTTGCGGTTCAAAGATACAACATGGTGCGCGAGGAAGTGCGCACGCGCTGTCCCGAAATTTGGAATATTGTGGTTCAACTTTGCTCAGCGGTGCCAGATCGAATCGAAACTGGGCACATATGGCAATTCGGTCGTGACAAGCCTTGCTGGTCCAATATTACCGTCGCTACTGGCGAAAGAATTGCGGCCGACATTGGGGGATCGGAGGATTTCAATTCCTGTGAACTCATTGCTGGCGATGCGTGGGAAATCGTCATGCTGAACAGGGGTCCCAATTGGAAGAGGAACGAAAATTTCGAGCTTAGGGGAAATTCGGTCCAAGAGTTCGTACGTAAACTAACAGGGGGTGGGCTATCGAGTTACCTATGGCGGTTGTACGCCATCAGAAATTTGGCGCTTGCGCTTACGCGCGACGCCATCGTTCAAGATATGGTGACTAACCTGACGGCTCGTGGTTGCATTCCGTCAGACGAATTGCGTGAGTGGACGACTACCTTTTGCAATCGCGTTGGCATGGGCTGGGGAGTCGTTACTGTGTACCACATGCTGGCCGACCTCGGCCTTACTCCGAAGCCTGACATGTGGCTCAATCGTAGCGTTATCAAGATGGGTTTGCTTTCTCCGCAATGGCCTTCGAACTCTACAGAAGGTCAAATTGACAGAGCAGACGTTCATGCGGTAGTTGTTGCCGGGGTTGAACTGTCTGAGTTGATCGTGCCGACTGCATTCCCTGAAAAGCCTCAAAGTTGTGTTCGTGAGGTAGATAAAGTACTGATGGAATGGAGTCGTCAAGGGCTTGCCAGACCATTGTGAGTTCATGTAGGTTCGTCACACATCAGACTCGTACCTGGGGCAGAACCTGAACCAATTTGCGGGCGATTGATCCGATGCGAGTGATTGCTTTCGGCACTGTCAGATTTAGCGCGAACTGTTTCATGTTGTTAAATGCGCAAGAGCTGATTAATCACTCAAGCATCCTTGCGTAGCAGACCCCGCCATCGATTGAAGTGAGAAATAGGTTCGGCTTCTTGGATCACACTGTAGCCTGGCCAAGGCTCTGCACCGTTCCCTTCACCGAACAACATGAATTCAGGCTGAACTTGGTACCGCTGTGCTAGGAGCCTTAGATATTCAGGACTGCTATCGGCTGGGTGGTGCCCGAATTTCGTGTACTGCTGTCCGAATCCATAGTCTTCTATAACGATAGCAAATAGACTGCGTCTTACCGTTTGACAAAAGAGTCGATCAAAAGCGTCAATAGCATCCATCCCAAGAATCAATAGCGCCAGCCGTTCTGGTCCATGTTGATCGTCAAATCCAGCGTCCCTTGACAATATCTCCAACAACACATAGGGCGCCGCGGCTTCCGACGCAACCGGTCCAAGCCCCTTAAGCTTGAGCTCTTGCCTTTGTTGCTGCTCGGCCTCGGACAGCCCCGATTTGAAGTCCGGAACCACCTCATGAAGGGAGTACTCGTATCGCGCCATTGACCGGTACCCAGTAAATCCTGTTCCCTGATTTGTCGGTTTGGCACGCCAGGGTTGTTGATGCCGACTGAAAACTGACCCACTTTTGGAGGTTATGCCGATTCAAAACTGACCCAGGTGTTTTACTAGCTCTGCCTACTTTTTGGGCAGGAGCAACAAAGGTGATCACCATGGAAATGTTTGGAAAAGTTAGGCG
>CAIYMN010000245.1 GCA_903927295.1 uncultured beta proteobacterium
CGACTCGGTGCGAATGTAGAGTTAGTGAGTCGTTAACCCCGGGGAGCCCGGACCTGCAATTTTCTTGCATGGCCAGGCGTTAACACCCGCAAGGAGAAAAGCATGGCGAAAAAAATCGTCGGTTTTGTCAAACTGCAAGTACCAGCAGGCAAAGCCAATCCGTCGCCGCCGATCGGACCCGCACTGGGTCAGCGCGGTTTGAACATCATGGAATTCTGCAAGGCGTTCAACGCCCAGACCCAGGGTGTTGAGCCTGGGCTGCCGCTTCCCGTGGTGATCACGGCATTTGCTGACAAGAGCTTCACTTTCATCATCAAATCGCCACCGTCGTCGATTCTGATCAAGAAAGCAGCCAAGATCGACAAAGGCTCGGCAACACCGCACACCGCCAAAGTTGGCAAAGTGACGCGGGCCCAGCTGGAAGAGATCGCCAAGACCAAAATGAAGGACCTGACTGCGGCCGACATGGACGCAGCGGTTCGGACCATCGCCGGCTCAGCCCGCTCGATGGGCGTGACTGTGGAGGGTGTGTAAATGACACAACTGACCAAAAAACAAAAGGCCTTCAAGGGCAAGGTTGACTCCAACAAGCTGTATCCGCTGGCGGACGCTCTGGGCATTGTCAAAGAATGCGCCAATGCGAAGTTTGATGAGTCTGTCGACGTGGCGGTGCAACTTGGCATCGATGCCAAGAAGTCGGATCAGGTCGTGCGCGGCGCAGTCGTGTTGCCCAATGGCACCGGCAAGACCAAACGCGTTGCCGTATTTGCACAGGGCGCCAAAGCGGAAGAAGCGCGCGCTGCTGGTGCGGACATCGTTGGCATGGATGACCTGGCAGCCCGGATCAAAGCAGGCGATATGCCCTTCGACGTGGTGATTGCTGCTCCTGATGCAATGCGCGTTGTCGGTACCCTCGGTCAGATTCTGGGTCCGCGCGGTTTGATGCCCAACCCCAAGGTTGGCACGGTGACGCCGGATGTAGCTACAGCAGTCAAGAACGCCAAAGCCGGTCAGGTGCAGTTCCGTGTCGATAAGGCCGGCATTGTTCACTCCACCATTGGCCGTCGTTCGTTCGACAACGACAAGCTGCAGGGCAACCTGGTTGCTCTGGTGGATGCCTTGACCAAGGCCAAACCTGCTACCAGCAAGGGTGTGTATTTGAAGAAAGTGGCAGTCTCGTCGACGATGGGTGTGGGTGTCCGGGTGGACATGCAAACCATCGCAGCGTGATTGCGTGAATTCGAGCGGTTCGAAAGAGCCGCTTGATGTGGTGGGTCGTCTTTGCCGCAACGCGAAGACGAGTCATCCAAGACCGTTGGTGTGCCAGTCGCAGTGATGCGCAACAGCACTTAATTGTCGAGTCGGGGGTCAGACCCAGGCTTGCAGCCAACGCAGATGGCGATCCCGCTGCAGATGGAAAAGGGTTTCCGAAACAGTTGGTCGCTGCAATGTGGCGTACTTGAAGGCTCTGGCTGACAGGTACATTTTGAAGGAGTAGACCTTGAGTCTTAATCGCAG
>CAIYMN010000246.1 GCA_903927295.1 uncultured beta proteobacterium
CATGGCCTTCTTTGCCTCGGACGAGTGCCCCTGGCCGGCCATGGGAACAGTGCGGCTTCTGCATGCCAGGCATGATCATGCAGGCCGACTACCTGGTCGAAATCCATCCCGATCTGACCCGGGAAGAGGCACAACGGGGCCTCGAAGGCAATCTTTGCCGCTGCACCGGCTACACCAAGGTGCTGGACGCCGTGGACGCCCTGGTCGAGTCAAGGAAGTGCTGCGGCCGCTGCTAGGCACACGGCGACTTCTACATCGGGCAGCAACCTCTTAAAGTTAGCCAATTCATGGAACAGAACACCAGCATCTCACCCATCACCAAGACCACCCTGATCGGCCAGCGTGTCAAGAAACCCGACGCGCCCGACAAGGCAACCGGCAAGACGCGTTACATCAATGACATGGTGCTGCCGCAAATGCTGATCGGCAAGGTGCTTTTCGCCGGACGAGCTCATGCAAGAATCGTCCGCATCGACACCTCGGCGGCAGAAAGGCTGCCTGGCGTCTATGCGGTGCTGACCGGCAAGGATGCCGCCGGACTCAAGTTCGGTTTCGTGCGGGACAACGTCGCACTCAAGGACAAAGTGCGCTGCGAGCACGATGAGATAGCAGCCGTCGCGGCCGAAACGCAGGAGATTGCCAGCCGTGCGCTCGAACTGATTGAAGTCGAGTACGAGGATCTGCCAGGTGTGTTCTCACCCGAAGCGGGCGCCATGGAAGGCGCAGCGCTGGTCCACGAGAACTTTGCCGGCAACAAGAGCCTGCACTTCGAGTTCAAGCACGGTGACCTCGCCGCGGCAGAAGCGGCTTCCGACTTTGTCGTGGACTCCGTGTTCCGACCGCACCACGTGACGCACTGCTGCATGGGCACTTCCTGCGCCATCGCCGACTTCGACCACAACGGCAAGCTGACGATCTGGACACAGACCCAGTATCCGTACAACTACAAGATGGATCTTGCCCCTGCACTGGGCATTGATCCCGGCGACATCAGGGTCATGCAGCCGCCCGTCGGCGGCGCCTTCGGCTCCAAGCTCGACGTCTACCCCTACGAGCCCATTGCTGCGTTGCTGGCCAGGAAGACCGGTCGGCCGGTCAAGGTCATCTATTCGCGCGAGGAGGAGTTCAAGGCCTCGCCAACGCGCCAGGCAGCGATCATCCATATGCGCACCGGCTGCAACCGCGAAGGTGTGCTCACTTTCCGCAGCGCTGACGTGTTGCTGGACAACGGTGCCTACACCTCCTGGGGCCCTACCATTCCGGTCATCATGATGCGCACCACGTCGGGCCACAACCGGGTGCCGGTAGTGGACTTCAAGGCGCAGGCGATTTACACCAACAACCCTTACGCCGGCTCGTTCCGCGGTTACGGCAACGTCCAGACTACCTACGCTACGGCACAGCAGATGGACATGCTGGCCGACATGGTGGACATGGATGCGCTCGATTTCCACATCAAGAATGCGCAGAAGTCCGGCGAAGTCACGCCGCAAAAATCCTTCCTGCGTGAATGTGCGCTGGTGGAATGTCTGGAGATAGCGGCGGCAGCCTGTGACTACAGCCGCAAGCGCAAGGCGTTCGCGGCAGAACGGGACAAGCCGGGCCGCTACAAAAAGGGTATCGGCCTGGCTTCATCGATCCACAACGCCGGCGGCGCCAAGATTCACAAGTCAGACGGTATCGGCACCATCCTCAAGATGGACGATTACGCCCGAGTTACGGTCATTACCGGTGCCTCCGAAATCGGTCAAGGCATCGACGCGGTCATCACGCTGATTGTTGCCGAGGAACTGGGTGTGCCGCTGGAGCATGTGACCATTGTCAACAACGATTCCGACATCGCTCCGTGGGATGTGGGCGTGCACGCCTCTCGCACCACCTTCATCGCGGGCAACGGCACGCGCCGCGCCGCACAAAAGGCGAAGGCGCAGATCCTTCAAGCCGCGCAGACAATGCTCGGCGAACCTGCCAGGGACCTGGACCTGCGCGGCGGCTCCGTCGTCCGCGAGTACGACGGTACACCGATCATCAAGCTCGACCGACTGCTGCGGCAAATGCATTTCCAGGCCGTACCTGAATTGGTGATGGTTACGGACTATTACGAGCCCAAGAGCGAGCCCGAGGGTGCCAAGCACATCTCCGACCACTCGGCTGCCTATTCCCACGCGGTCCATATCGCCGAAATCACGGTCGATACACTGACCGGCGAGATCAAGGTGGACAGGATCACGGTGGCGCAGGATGTAGGCCGCGTCATCAACCGGATGGGTCTCGAAGGTCAGGTTGAGGGCGGTATTGCCATCGGCCTCGGTTACGCCCTGAGTGAAAACATGAGGCTCGAAAAGGGCATGTTGACGAACCCGTGCTTCAGAGATTACAAGCTCATCACGGCGCCGGAGATGCCACCTCTTGACATGCACTTCATTGAAAGCAATTGCGCCGAAGGGCCTTATGGCGCCAAGGGTATCTCCGAGCTGCCGACGATCGTCATTGCGCCGGCCATCGCCAACGCCCTGTACAACGCAACGGGCGTGCGCATCTTCAATCCACCGATGTCGCCAGAGACCGTTGCCCGCGCCATTCATGAATTGAGGCAGTCCCGCAGCTAGGGCGGATCGAGCACCCATGAAGCTTCAGTACTTCGCCTGGCTAAGGGATAGCATGGGATGTGATTCCGAGCACATCGTTGTGCCCGCGAAGGTGAAGAATGTGGGCATGTTGCTCGACTGGCTATCGACCCGGGACGAGCGCTTCAAAAAGGCGTTTGAGTACATCGACGTTGTGCTGGTCTCGGTCAATCTCAGCTATGCAGATCGCGACTATCCGGTGCGTGATGAGGACGAGGTCATTTTGGCCCCGCCGATCGCGGGCGGCTGAGCGCCAGACCTTCCATGACTTCTGAAATGAACTACCTAGCGGAGACTGCATGAAACGTCGCACCGTCCTCTCCATGGAGCAGGCGCTGTCGCTGCCTTACGCCACGCTGCGCTTTGCGCAACTGGGTTGGCGTGTCATCCGCATCGAGGCCACTCCCAGCGGCCAGGGCCTGCCAGGCGATCCGAACCGCTACATCGGCAGTCGCATCGCAGATGACGACAGGCGCAGCTATTTCGTTGCGCCCAACGTCGGCAAGGAGGCGATCGCGCTGAATTTGAAAGATGTGCGCGGCCAGCAGTTGCTCAAGCGCCTGATCCACGAACTCGATGTGGACGTGTTCTGCTGCAATACGGTACCTGCCCGCTATCAAAGTCTGGGCATCGATCCCGCCACGTTGCGCGCCGCCAAGCCGGAACTGATCTGGGCCGGCATTTCGGCGATGGGCCCGCGCTACCCCGAGGCTCCCGGGTATGACCCGGTGATTCAGGCCATGAGCGGCTACATGGAAGTCACGGGGGACCCGAAGGGGCCACCCATGCTCACAGGTATTCCGGTGATTGACCTGAAGGCCGGCGACGAAGTCTATGCCGGCGTAATGCAGGGCTTGCTGGAGCGCTTCGAGACCGGCGTCGGCAAGGAGATCCACGTCTCCATGCTGCAGGCTGCGGCGTCCTGGCTCATCACCGTGCTGCCACTGATCGACTACGGCTGCCAGCCGGGCGAGATCACACGCGCGGGCAACGAACACCGCAAGTTCATCCCGACCAACGTCTATCCTACCAGTGACGGCTTCCTCTTCATGGCCATTGGCAGTGACGTGCAGTGGCGCCGCTTTACCGCCATCCCGAAGTTCGCCTGCGTTGCGAACGACGTGCGCCACACCAACGAAGGTCGGCACTTGCAGCGCGAAGCCATTCATGCCGACATCGCGCAGGTCAGCCGCCAGCACCTGTCCGCCGAAATCCTTGAGGACTTGCGGGCGGCAACGATTCCAGCGACGCGTATCAACGACATTCGCCATGTGCGCGAGCTTGAACCCTTAAGTGATCGGCTGACCCACACCACTCTCCCCGATGGCAGGGAAGTGAGCATGCAGCCGATGGCAGTCGATATCGACGGCGCGCAAGGCAATCTTGCCTTCGCACCGAAGTATGGCCAGCACACGCGCAGCGTGCTGGCACAGGCCGGGCTTGTGAACGACGAGGTGCAGGCGCTATATAGTGCCGGCGTGGTCGCATGAGTTCGTTTGTTCCCCCGAGGGTCTGCGCGGTCGCCATCGGTGGCCACTTTCACATATCAAAACCAAAGGAGATTTTATGAAGCAGCTACGCCATGCCATACTCGCGCTGATCAGCACTCTTGCTGTCGGTGCCAGCCAGGCCGAGATCACGATCGGGGTCTCGCTTGGTACGACCGGACCCGGTGCATCCCTCGGTGTGCCCTACAAGAATGCGTTCCAGTTGGTTCCCAAGACCCTGGGCGGCGAGACCGTGCGCTACATCATCCTGGACGACGAATCCAAACCGGATGCCGCTGTCAAGAATGCGCGCAAGTTTGTCAGCGAGGACAAGGTTGACGCGCTGATGGGCTCCAATGGTGTGCCTTCAGCAGTGGCGATGGCACAGGTTGCAGCCGAAACCAGGACGCCGATGATCGCGCTGACGCCTTTGCCGCCGCTAGCGCCAGATCGTGCGCTGTGGACTTTTATCGTGCCGCAACCTACGGAACTGATGATGAGCGCCGTCGCCCAGCACATGAAGGCCCACGGGGTCAAGACGGTGGGTTACATCGGCTTCTCCGACACCTGGGGCGACATGGTCTACAACGCCATGGGTACCTTGGTAGACAACGGCGGGTTCAAGATCCTCACGAACGAGCGCTATGGGCGGGCTGACACCAGCGTAGCGGGTCAGGTTTTGAAAGTGATGGCGGCGTCACCTGACGCCGTTGTTGTCGGCGGCTCCGGGTCCCCCGGGGCGACACCCCACATCGCGCTGGCCGAGCGCGGCTACAAGGGACCGATCTATCACAACCACGGTACCGTTAATCTGCCCTTTATCCAGACCGGCAAGAAGGCTGTCGAGGGTGCCATCGCGCCCACCGGTGCGCTGATCGTCGCTGAGGAACTCAGCCCCAGTTTCCCAACGAAGACGGTGTCGCTGGACTTTGTCAAGCGCTATGAAGCTGCTTTTGGCGCAGGCAGTCGCAACGCGTTCGGCGGCTACAGTTATGACGGCGTGCTCCTCCTCGATGCCGCTGCTGCTGTAGCGTTGAAAAAAGCGAAACCCGGTACCCCGGAGTTCCGCGCTGCATTGCGTGACGCCTTGGAGAATCTCAAGAATGTGGTCGGCACCCACGGCGTCTACAACATGAGTGCAGCCAACCATAACGGCCTCGATGAGCGGGCACGCGTGCTGGTTCAGGTCGTGAATGGTGAATGGCGACTGCTGAAGTGATTCGCGCCTGCGAGCCTGATTCCTGCTCGTCATTGCGAGGCCCGCAGGGCCGCGGCAATCCATGATCGATAGCCAACATGGATTGCTTCGCTACGCTCGCAATGACGGGGCAGACGCATGCAAAGTGAAGGAGTGAGCGGATGAACAGCGACATCGCACTGTGGCTTATTCAGGATGGTGTGACCAGCGGCGCCATCTACGCGCTGCTGGCGCTGGCACTGCTGCTGGTGTTCGCCGTCACACGCATCATCTTTGTGCCACAGGGCGACTTCATTTCCTACGCCGGACTCACGCTTGGCACCCTGCAGCTGGGCCAGGTTCCGGGGACGATCTACCTGCTAGCGGGTGGCGCCGTCCTGGTCAGTGCGATGGAGGCCACGGCGGCGCTGCGTGCAAACACGCCGGGTCGCCTGCTGCGCATCGCCGTCCTGCAATTAGGTCTGCCGCTGGCCATTGCAGCGCTGGCCGCCTGGGCCGCGCCACGCAAGTTTGCTCCTGCCTTGCAGATGGCCATCACGCTGGCAATTGTGGTGCCCCTGGGCCCGATGCTTTACCGCATTGCCTACCGGCCACTGGCCAACGCGTCGGTGCTCGTGTTGTTCATTGTTTCGATGGCTGCGCACTACATGCTCACCGGCCTGGGTCTGGTGCTGTTCGGTGGCGAAGGCTTGCGCACCAACCCGATCTCGGATGTGAAGTTTGATTTGGGCGTGCTCAACATCAGCGCACAAAGCCTGTGGGTGATGGGTTCGAGCCTCGTCTGCATGACGGCCCTGTGGTTGTTTTTCGAGCATACGCTGTACGGCACAGCCTTGCGCGCCACGGCCATCAACCGCATCGGTGCGCGCCTGGTAGGGATCCCCAGTGCGCTGGCCGGCAGCCTGGCGTTCTGGTTGGCGGCGGCGATTGGCGCCCTCTCCGGGATCCTGATTTCGCCTCTCACCACCATCTACTACGACACCGGTTTGATGATCGGCCTGAAGGGTTTCGTCGGCGCCATCCTGGGGGGCATGGCGAGCTATCCTCTGGCAGCTCTTGGCGCTCTGGCGGTGGGCCTGATCGAGGCCTTTGCATCGTTCTGGGCCAGCGCACTGAAGGAAAGCATTGTCTTTACCTTCATCATTCCGGTGCTTCTGTGGCGTTCCCTGGTATCGCGTCATGCGGTGGTCGAGGATGAGGAAGAATGAGCGGCAAGCCATGAATTCTTCTCAACGCCTCGTGCTTGTCTGCCTGCTCGCCCTGGGCGTGGCACCGCTGATATTGCCTGAGTTCTATGTAACGCTGCTGTGCTACATCGGCTTGGCAACGCTGGTGGTACTCGGGCTGGTCGTCATGACCGGCGTGGCCGGCATTGTTTCCTTCGGGCAGCAGGCCTTCGTCGGCGCTGCCGCCTACGCGACGGCGGGCTTGACCACACTGCTTGGCTGGTCGCCCTGGGGCTCGCTGGCAGTGACTATCGTCCTGGTCGCTGCGATGGCCTTGCTGATTGGCTTTGTCACCTTGAGGTTATCGGGGCACTACCTGTCCATCGCCACCATCGCCTGGGGTATTGCGATCTACTACCTGTTCGGCAATCTGCCGCAGCTGGGCCAGTACAGTGGCATCGACAACCTGCCTGCCGTCTCGATTGCAGGCTGGGCATTCAACACCGGTCGCCGCTCCTACTTCCTGATCTGGGCCTTGACTGCGGCGGCGCTGGTCGCAGCGCACAATCTGCTCGACTCACGAGCCGGTCGTGCCGTGCGCGCGCTTCGCTTTCGCAGCGTGATGGCCGAGAGTTTTGGCGTCAATACGGCAGCGCTGAAACTGGTCATCTTCGTTCAGGCGGCTGTCCTGGCCGGCCTGGCGGGCTGGCTGCACGCTCACTACCTGCGCTTCGTCAGTCCCCATGCTTTTGGCGTAAATGCCGGTATCGACTACCTGTTCATGGCGGTCATCGGCGGTGCCAGCCAGGTCTGGGGCGCTGTGGTGGGTGCCGCCATCCTGACCGTCCTGAAAGAGTCTCTGAAGGAAGTCGTGCCGCTGGTGCTTCACACGACAGCAAATTACGAGACCATCGTCTTTGGTGCGCTGATGCTTCTGCTGTTGCACCGCACGCGTGACGGTATTGCCCCGGCGGTCAGCCGTTGGCTGCCCAAGGGGGCAAGGCCTGCACGTCCGGCAGACGCGCCGGTACCGAGGCTTCGCCAACGCCCTGAGAGCGGAACGCCGCTGCTCGGTGTGGACGGCCTGAACAAGCGCTTCGGTGGCCTGATTGCTGTGAAGGATATTTCGTTTTCCATCAACGCGGGTGAAATCCTGGGTCTGATCGGTCCCAACGGCGCCGGCAAGAGCACGGTCTTCAACCTGCTCAGTGGCACGCTAACAGCCGACAGTGGCTCGGTGAAATTGCTGGGGGCAGCTATCGATGGCCTGCCGGCACGTACGATTGCCCGAAGTGGTCTGGCGCGCACTTTCCAGCACGTCAATCTGGTCTCCAACATGAGCGTGCTGGACAACGTTGCGCTCGGCGCGCACCTGCGTGGCGCCAAGGGCACCCTGGCCGCCATGCTGCGAGTGGACCGGTCTGAAGAGGCGCAACTGCTGGCCGAAGCAGCGCGGCAAATCGAGCGAGTTGGCCTGAGCGAACACATGCATGACGCAGCAGGCAGTTTGCCGCTCGGACAACAGCGTATTGTCGAGATTGCGCGCGCCCTGGCGGCCGATCCCTTGTTGCTGCTGCTTGACGAACCTGCGGCGGGTCTGCGCTTCGCCGAAAAGCGTGCCTTGTCCGAATTGCTGAAGCGACTGCGCGCAGAAGGCCTGACGATCCTGCTGGTCGAGCATGACATGGAATTTGTGATGGGCCTGGTGGACCGTCTGGTGGTGATGGAATTTGGTGAAAAGCTGGCGACAGGTTTGCCGCAGGAGATCCAGCGCAACCCGGCCGTGATCGAAGCCTATCTGGGAGGCATTGAATGAGCGCCGCGCCCGGCCGCCCCAAGCGGGCTCGCACGCCCTCGGGGGGCAGCGCAGTGCGCGCAGCTGCAAGCGTGGGGGCATCATCATGAGCGCTCCCTTGTTGCAGGTGCGCGATTTTGTAGTCGGCTACGGCAAGGTTCGGGCCTTGCATGGGGTGAGTCTGGACGTCGAGGCGGGCAGCATTGTTACCGTGATCGGCCCCAATGGTGCCGGCAAGACAACTCTGCTGGCGGCCATCATGGGACTGCTTCCCAGCAGCGGTACCCTGCGCTACGGCGACGCGGACGTGACCGGACAAGCCGTCGAGGCGCGTGTGGCGAACGGCATGTCGCTCGTACCCGAGCGACGGGAACTGTTTGGCGAACTCACGGTCGAAAACAACCTGCGTCTGGGTGCTTTCCACCGGGTACGTTCAGGTGAGCGGGGAGCAGATCGGGACCTTGAACCCATATACAAGCGCTTTCCGCGCCTGCGCGAGCGCAGCCAGCAACTCGCCGCCACCTTGTCGGGTGGTGAGCGCCAAATGCTGGCGATCGGGCGTGCCCTGATGGCCAAGCCGCGCCTGTTGATGCTGGACGAACCCAGCCTGGGCCTGGCACCGCGCATCGTGCGCGACATCCTGCACATCGTCGCCGAACTGCGTGACACCGGTGTGGCCATTTTGTTGATTGAGCAAAACGCCCGTGCCGCCCTTCAGATCGCTGACCGCGGTTATGTTCTGGAAACTGGCGAAGTGGCGCTGAGCGGTACGGCAGCGGAACTGTCCGAGAGCCCACGCATCGTCGAGACCTACCTCGGCTTTGGGGGCGCTGCATGAACGCTGCGACTCGATCCTGACCTGATAACCGAGATGATCACCATGAAACGTTGCTTTCTTTCCGTGTTCGGTGTGCTGGCACTGTGTCTGGCCGTTCCGGCGGGCGCGGCTGATTTTCCAAGCCAGCCGGTGCGCATTGTCGTGCCGTTCGCGCCCGGCGGCGGCACGGATGTGGTGGCGCGCGCCCTTGCTGAACGTCTGACGCCGGTACTCGGGGTGCCGGTCATGGTAGAAAACCGGCCAGGTGGAAATTCAGTCATCGCCACGCGTGCTGTGGCCTCGGCACCAGCCGATGGCCACACGCTGCTGCTGACCACCGACATCCATGCCATCAATGCCGCCTACGGTACGGCGTTGCCGTACAACTCGCTCAAGGACTTCGCCTTTGTTGCGCAGCTGACCACTTCGCCGCTGATGCTGGTGGCTCATCCGTCACTCAAGGCACGCAACTTGCCCGAGTTGGTTGCGCTGGCACGGGCGCAGCCGGGGCGTCTGTCATTCGCGTCACTCGGACCGAGCAGCCCACATTACCTCGGTTTCGAATGGTTCAAGCGCATGGCGGGTGTCGATATCCTGGACATTCCTTACAAGGGTGGTGGTCAGGCCCTGATCGATCTGGTCGGTGGTCAGGTCAGTCTGTCATTGATCGTCGCTGGCAACGGCATACGCCAGGCCAAGGCGGGCAAACTCGTCGCTCTGGCCGTCACCAGCCCGAGGCGCAACGCGGTTGCGCCCGACGTGCCCACCATAGCCGAAAGCGGCTACCCTGAGTTCGCGCTGGTTGACTGGTATGCCATTCTGGCCCCTGCGGGCACGCCCGAGGCCGTGGTGGCGCGGCTGAACCGGGAAATTCGCACCATCATGCACGACCCGGCGGTGGTCGAGCGCATTGCCGCAGCCGGGCTTGACGCCACCACTGGCAGTCCGGCGGAACTCGAGGCGCTGGTGCGCCGCGACATAGAGCGCTACCAGCGCATGATCACAATCACGGGCGCCAAGCCCGAGTAGCTTAGGGCCTGTTCACACTATTTTTACGAGATGCGTTGCGAGTCCAAAAAAGTCATGCGCAAAGCGCAAAACGCAGCCGGGGTTGGCCCCCGGCAAGGCGCTGCAATGCCGCGCATGGCCTTTTTGGTCGCAACCCACAGGGAACGCGGTGAAAAAAGCGCCACTCGGCGTTGCATTCCTAGGCAAGGCACCAGCCTTGCCGTCGTCACGCGCCTTGATTCGCGCATTTTTCACCGCGTTCGCACTCGCAAAAACAGTGTGAACAGGCCCTAGCCCATGAAGATTGCAATACTTGGCGGCGGCCACGGCGCTTACGCCGCCGCTGCCGATCTGTCCGAAGCAGGGCATGAAGTTCGTCTGTGGCGGCGTGACGCTGCCGCCCTGCAAGCGCTATTGCAGGCTGGCTCCATCACGCTGAAAGACGCCAACGGGCAGCGTGAGGTGCCGCTGGCACTTGCCACGGCCTCTATGGCAGAGGCATTGCGGGACGCCGAACTGATCGTCATCCCCTCACCAGCGATTGCGCAGCAGGACATCGCCCGCGCCATGGCGTTGCACCTGGTCGATGGCCAGGTCATCTTTCTTCCGCCCGGTACCTTTGGCAGCTATGTGATGGCGCGGCAGGTGGCGGAAAGCGGCAATCGGGCCGATCTGGCCTGGGCTGAGACTGGCACGCTGCCCTATCTGGCGCGCAAGCACGGCGAGCGCGAAGTCAATGTCACGGTTCGCGCCATCCACCTGCCAACCGGTGTCTATCCGGCGCGCAAGTCGGACGCAGCGATTGGTGTGATCCGCAAAGCTTATCCCAGTGTGCATGCCTGTGGCGACGCGCTGTCCGGGGCCCTGATGAACGCAGGCCCCATCATCCATCCACCACTGATGGTGATGAATGCCGCTCCGCTGCAGCACTTCGAGCGGTGGGACATCCACAACGAAGGCACGCAGCGCGCCGTGCGTGACGTGACCGACCGGCTGGACCAGGAACGCATCGCTGTGCGCGAAGCCCTGGGCCACAGTGGCCCCCACTATCCACTGGCCGATCATTACAGGAACGATCAATGGATGTACGGCGATGCGCATAAAAAGCTCGTCAAGTCGGGAGACTGGCGCGAGACGATCGATCTTTACAGCCACCGCTACATCACCGAAGACACCGAGTTGGGGCTGGCTTTTCTGGCATCGGCGGCACGTTACGCGGGCGTGGATGCGCCGATCGCACATGGCCTGCTGGCCATCGTCGGCGGCTTCCTGGGCCGCGATCTGCGCACTGGGCCACGCACGTTCGAATCCCTCGGCCTCTCAAGCTTGACGCCGGCACAGCTCCAGCAGGTGTTGCACCATGGACAGTAGTCCGCGGCCCCGCTTCGCAGCTGTTGGCGCGGGGCGCATGGGTCGGGGCATCGCGATCGCATTTGCTTACGCCGGGTACCGCATCTCCCTGATCGATCTGCGACAGCGCAGCGCCGATGCCTGGGAAGAGCTGAAGGGCGAGGCGCGGGCCGAGATCGAGGCCAGTCTGTCGGGTCTGGCTCAGCTCGGCGTAATCGACACGGCCCAGATCAACACCATCGCAGCGCGCGTGAACTTCGTCAATGCGGCTGATGCACCTGCAGCACTGCAGGCGGCGGATCTGGTGTTTGAAGGTGTGCCTGAAACCCTCTCTGCCAAGCGCGACGCCTTCGAGCAGATGAACCGCTGCTGCCGTGACGATGCGATATTGACATCGACCACCAGCAGCATTCTTGTGACGCAGCTAGCCGCGCTGGTGCACCGGCCGGAGCGTTTCCTGAACATGCACTGGCTCAATCCAGCTTACGTGATCCCGGTGGTCGAGCTCAGCTGCCATCCCGCTACCGACCCCGAAGTGCTGGCGCGCGCCAAAATGCTGATGGAGACCATCGGCAAGCTCCCGGTGGTCTGCGGTGCGTCGCCCGGCTACATTGTGCCGCGCCTGCAGGCGCTGGTGATGAACGAAGCGGCCCGCATGATTGAAGAGGGCGTCGCCACGGCCGAGGAAATCGACAAGGCAACGCGTTACGGCATGGGCCTGCGCTTTGCGGCCGTCGGTGTGGTCGAGTTCATCGACTTCGGCGGTTGCGACATCCTGCACCATGCCAGCCGGGAGATGTCGGCATCAATCAGTCCGCAGCGTTACACCGCACCGGCTATCGTAGACCGCATGGTCGAAGAAGGGCGACTCGGTCTGAAAAGCGGCAGCGGTTTTTATGAATATGAGGGTCGCGATGTGGGCGCGTACCGGCGCGACGTACTGTCGCGCACGCTCGGCATGCTCAAGCATGCGGGGCTTTGGCAAGCGCCGGCCAGCGAGACACGCGAATGAAAATCCGGCGCGCCTTCGCTGATCTCCTTGCGGGGCAGATTCACTACGCCGAGTGCGGCGAGCAGCACGCCAAGCCGGTGCTGCTGCTGCATCAGACGCCGCGTTCCTGGGATGAGTACCGCGACGTCTTGCCGCTGCTGGGGCAGCGTTTTCGCGCCATCGCGATGGACACCATTGGTTTTGGTGATTCATCGAAACCAGCACTCGGCCAGGACTCGATTGAGCATTGGGCACAGACCGCCATCAGTCTGGCCGACGCGCTGGGCATCGCGCGACTGTCAGTGGTCGGGCACCATACTGGCGCCGCGATCGCCATCGAGATGGCGGCCGCTTACTCCGACCGCATTGAGGCTGCCGTGCTGTCCGCTGCACCGCTGGTGAATGCCGAATTTCGCGCCAGCCATGCAGGACCAGTGCGCATCGACAACGCCGTGCATTTGAGCGACGGCTCGCATCTGCTTGAGCTGTGGCGGCAGCGCCAACCCTGGTACCCGGCAGGTGACATCGTCTTGCTTGATCGCTTCATGGTCGATGCACTCAAGGCTGGCGCGCGTGCCGTCGAGGGCCACGGCGTGGTGGCACGCTATGTCATGGAAACACGCTTGCCGCTGATTCGCTGCCCGGTGCTGGTGATCGCGCCAAGCGCAGACCCGCATGCCTACCCCGGCGCGCGGCCGTTGGCCGAAGCCATCGCCGGCAGTCGTTACGTCGAAATCGAAGGCGGCATGGTGCCGCTGCCCGACCAGATGCCGCAGCGCTTCGCCGAGCTGGTGACGGACTTTCTGCTGACGTAAACTTATTCTCATTCAGTCAATACGCCCCTCATGAGCAAACCCATTGCGGAGAAATACAAGATCGGCATCGACGTCGGCGGCACGTTCACCGACTTCGCTCTGATGGGCGGCAAGGGCCGCTCGGTCGTGCACAAACAATTGTCGACACCGGCTGATCCGTCAGTCGCCGTGATGGCCGGCCTTGCAGCACTGGCGCAGGCTGAGGGTCTGAGCTTCGATGGCTTTCTGAGTCAGGTCGTGCTGATCGTGCACGGCACAACCGTGACAACCAACGCGGTCCTCACCGGCCGCACGGCACGCACTGCGCTGCTGACGACTCGCGGTTTTCGGGATACCTTGCAGATGCGCCGCGGTGTGCGCGAGATGATGTACGACAACCGCTGGCATGCGCCCGAGCCCATCGTACCGCGTCACCTGCGGTTACCAATCAGTGAACGCCTTGATGCTGCGGGCCGCGAGCTGGTGGCGCTTGATGCGACCGATGTTGAAATAGCGATCCAGACGATGCGCGAGCAGGGTATCGAGGCGGTGGCGATCTGCTTTCTGCACGCCCATGGCAGCGCCGCACACGAGGAGGAGGCAGCGCTTCTGGTGCAGCAGGGACTGCCGCAGGCCTACCTCTCGGTATCTTCGCGCGTCTTGCCGCAAGTGCGGTTTTATGAACGCACCAGCACCACCGTGCTCAACGCGGGCGTCGGACCCATCCTCGCGCATTACCTGGACCGGCTGAATGCTCGTCTGGCAGAGGCACAGTGGCGCGGCACGCTGCTCATCATGCAGTCCAACGGGGGCACTGCCGCGCCGGCCAGTGTG
The DNA here is from genome assembly GCA_903927295.1 of uncultured beta proteobacterium. GTDB lineage: Bacteria > Pseudomonadota > Gammaproteobacteria > Burkholderiales > Burkholderiaceae_C > Rhodoferax. Next base: position 14,068 of record CAIYMN010000246.1, read on the forward strand.
CGGCGCCTGGCCGCGTCAACGCTCTTGTCTGGTCCCGCCGCTGCGCCGGCGGCAGGACTGGCATGGATGGCGCCCACGCGCAAAAAGAACTTCATCACCGTCGACATGGGGGGCACCAGTTTTGACGCTGCACTCGTGCAGGGTGGCCAACCCGCTGTCACCACTGCCGGCCACGTCAATCGCTATGCGATGGCACTGCCCAGCATGGAGATCAACACCATCGGCGCTGGCGGCGGATCGATCGCCTGGATCGACGATGGTGGCCTGCTGCACATGGGGCCGCAGAGCGCTGGCGCTGATCCCGGCCCGGCCTGCTACGGCAGAGGCGGCACCGAGCCCACCTGCACCGACGCCAACCTGGTTCTCGGCTACCTGTCAGCCAGTTACTTCGCCGGGGGCCGCCTGCAACTCGACGAGACGGCCGCGCGAAACGCCATCGAGCAACGCATCGCCACGCCATTGAAGCTGTCGCTGGTCGAAGCGGCGCAGGGAATGTTTCATGTCATCAATGTCGCGATGGCCGCGGCCATCCGCGAAATTTCAGTGCAAAAAGGTTTCGACCCGCGCGAGTTTCCGCTGGTGTGCGCCGGCGGAGCCGGGCCGCTGCACGGCGCAGCGATCGCCGATGAGCTCGGCATTGAGCGCGTCTTCGTGCCACGCGAGTCTTCGGTTTTTTGCGCCTCGGGCATGCTGCACAGCGACCTCAAGCACGACCACGTGCGCAGCTTTGCGCGTGTGCTGCATCCGCCCGGACCGGACCGTGCGCAGGTGCGCGCTGGTGTGCGCGCCCTTCTGCGCGAGATGCGCGCGCAAGGCCGCGCCGCCTTGAAAGCTGAAGGCATAGCAGTTGAGCGTCAGCAGTTGCGCCACGCGCTGGACCTGCGTTACACGGGGCAGTATCACGAGGTCACGGTCGATGTGCCGGCAGAACTGCTCGACCGCGGCGATTGGTCTGCGGTAGCCGAGCTCTTCCATAGCCAGCACGACCGCCTCTACGGCTACGCTCTGCGCAGTGAGGGCACAGCCGTCGAACTGCTCAGCCTGCGCGTGGCTGCGGTCGGCGTTACCGACAAGCCTGCCCTCAGGCGCCAGCCGCGCACGACGTCCGCAGCGCGCGCTGCGCTCAAGGGGCGGCGCCCGATCTACCTGCCCGGACGCCTGTCCAGCACCCTGGTGCCGGTCTACGACGGCGAACAACTGTTGCATGGCCATCACTTCAACGGGCCGGCACTGATTGAAAGCGCCAATACCAGCATCCTCGTGCCGCCACGCTGGGCCGCAGACATCGACGCGCTCGGCAGCTGTGTGCTGAGCCGGCGTCCAGGAGTCAAGAGGTCCTCCAGATGAAGCGCGATGCCATCCAGGTCTCGGTGCTGCAGCGGCGCCTGAAGTCGATCACCGAGGAGATGGGCCTGACATTGCTGCGCACCACGCGCTCGCCGATTCTCAATGAGGCGCGCGACTTTGTCACCGGTCTGTACGATGCCAGGGGCCGCATGCTCGAGCAGACCGAGTACATACCGGTGCTGGCCTTCGCGCTGCAGCCTGCCTGCGAAAACGTGGTGCGCTTTTTCGGCGATGACATTCACCCGGGCGACGTCATCCTGCACAACGACGTCTTCAGCGGCGGCAACCAGAACAACGACGTCGCCGTCTTCAAGCCGATCTTCGACGGCAAAACACTTGTCGGCTGGGCTGCCTGCAAAGGCCACCAGGCTGATATCGGCGGTGCGGTGCCCGGCGGTTACAACCCGGAAGCACGCGAAGTCTGGCAGGAGGCGCTGCGCATCCCGGCGGTGAAAGTTTTTGAGCGCGGCAAGCTCAGGCGCGATGTGTGGAATCTGATTTTCGCCAACATCCGCCTGAAGATCGTCGAAGAAGACATCAGGGCGCAGATCGGTGGCTGCACGGTCGGTGAGCGGGGCTTTCACGAGTTATTGGCACGTTTCGGTCGGCCCACGCTACAGCGGCTACTCGAAGACCTTTTTGACAGCAGCGAGCAGATGGTGCGCGCCGAGATCGCCGCCATCCCCGACGGCCGCTACCGCGGGGAGTCCACCGTGTTTTACGACGGCGTCACCGACGGCAGCACGATGCAGATCGCACTCGCTGTGACGGTGCATGGCAATGGGATCACGTTTGATTTCAGTGGCTCGTCGGCACAGACGCCGGGCTTCGTCAACGCCCCCCATGCCGCTACGGCATCGGCGCTGCTGCTGACCTTCCTGATGCTGATCAACCCGGAGATCCCGCACAACGCGGGCATCCTGCGGCCGATCAAAATCATCAACCCCGAGGGGTCCTTCCTTAACGCACGCTTCCCGGCAGCCACCACTTTCGGCAATTCCATCACCGGCCCGACATCGGACGCCGTCTTTCGCGCCATGGCACAAGCCCTGCCAAAGGTGGTCACCGCGGGCTGGAACCGTTTTCTTGGCTTTGCCGTCTCGGGAGACGATCCCCGGCACGCGGATCACCGGCGCTACGCAGACATCCTGTTCCTGTCACTCAAGGGCGGATCGGGCGCAACTCACGGCGCTGACGGCTACGACCACATCGGCCTGATCAACTGCGCTGGCGGTATCCTGGCGCAGGACTACGAGATGTTCGAGATCCATAACCCACATCTGCTGCGCAAGCACGAATACCTGAGCGACAGCGCTGGCGTCGGCCAGTGGCGCGGTGGCCTGGGTGTCGAGACCGAGTTCGAGATGCTGGGTGAAAACGTGACGGGCGTCGCTTTTGGTGATGGCATCGAGGAAGCTGCGCGCGCCTTTGGCTTCTTTGGTGGCGGAGCGGGTTCGCGCAATGCCATCGTGCTGATCTATCCAGACGGCACGCAGCGGCGCGCGAAGTCCAAGGAGATCATTCGCGGCATTCCGCCCGGCACCGTTTTCCACCAACTCGCAGGTGGTGGCGGGGGCTATGGTGATGCCTTTGATAGACCCGCCGAGTTGGTCGCCAGCGACGTTCTCGCGGGCGTGGTCAGCAGGCAGGCAGCGCGCAAGGACTACGGCGTTGTGGTCGACGCTTCCAGTGGCGCGGTCGACGCAGCGGGCACTGCCCGTCAGCGCGCGCGGCGCAAGCAAAGGAGCAGGGCATGACGACGACGACGATGGCACCGCCCCCCTACATCGACCACATCGGCATCATCGTCGCCGATCTTGATCAGGCGATCGAGAGAGTGCGACCCTTGTTCGGGACACCGACAAGAATCAAGGAACTCACCGAGGTCGGCCTGCGCGTGGCCGAGTTTGACGCTGCCAATGTGGTGATCGAGCTGCTCCAATACACCGAAGGCGGAGACGGCTTCGCGCAGCAGGTGATGGGTCAGCGGCTTGGCCTGAATCACCTGTCGGCACGGGTGAGCGATGTGGAGCAGTCAATCACCGACTTGCGGCAGGCCGGCTTTACGCCGATGGCCGGTTTTCCACGTCAGGGCGCGCATGGGCGGGTCGCGTTTTTCGAGCCTGACGCGGTGACGGGCCTGCTGTTTGAAGTTTGCCAGGTTGACGCGAAGGAGCACACCGCATGATCGGCGCACAGGATCCGCATCGTCGACTCTGGAACGAGCGCGTTGAGATGATGTCATCCGACGAAATGCGTGCGCTGCAGCTTTTAAGGCTGCAGCGACAGGTGGCCTACAACCACGCCAACTCGCCTTATTACCGCGAGCGGCTCGACGCGGCCGGCATTGCGCCGCGCGATATTGCAAGCTTCGACGATTTCACCAACGTGCCGCTGATGGACAAGGTCGAGCACCGGCGCGTGCAGGAGGAGTCGCTCGAGCGCCACGGTACGCCCTTCGCCTTGCTGGCCTGTGCGCCTCGAGAAAAAATCGTGCGCGTCAGCGCCACTTCAGGCACCACCGGAATGCCTACGCTGTACACCCTCACCGCGCACGACGTCGCGGTGGTCAACGAGATGCATGCCCGCAAGTACTGGCGCGCTGGCATACGGCCCGGGCATGTGATGGTGCAGGCGCTGTCCCTGTCGATGTTCACCGGCGGACTGCCGCTTTCACAAGGCATACAGCATCTGGGCGCCTGCGTGGTTCCTGTCGGCATCGAAGGGGGTACGCAGCGGGTTCTGGATTTTGCCCACCTGACACGGCCCGACGCGCTGATCGCCACGCCATCGTTTGGGCAGTACCTGATCGAACAGTGCCCCACACTCACGGGCAAACCGGCCACTGAACTTGGATTTCGCTGGTTCTTCTGCGCTGGCGAACCCGGTGGCGGCAACCCGGGACTGCGCCGGCTCTTGGCCGACGGCTTCGATGCCAAGGTGTTTGACCACACAGGGGGCGGCCACGCCTTTCACGGCATCTCCTGCGACGAATCACCCGACGAATACAAGGGCATGCATTTCACTTCCGAAGACCATTGCCTGCTGGAACTGGTCGATCCGCATACGCACGCGCCGATCCCGCTGACGGAGGGTGCAGTTGGCGAGATGGTATTTACCTTTCTGGATTGGGAGGGGGGTCCCTTCATGCGCTACGCGCTGGGCGACCTGATCCAGGTCTGGACCAAGCCATGCGGCTGCGGCATGCCGGGTCTGCGCTTCAAGATCGTGGGGCGCACCGACGACATGCTGATCGTCAAGGGCGTGAACCTGTACCCCGAGGCGATTCGCCAGGTACTGATGGGCTTCGCACCGCGGGTGACAGGCAGCTTTCGCATCCGCTTGCGTGAGCCCGGACCCAAGGTCGTGCCACCGCTGCACTTGCGCATCGAACATGGTCAGGACCTTGCCCGGGCCGATTTGCCAGAACTTGAAGCCCAACTGCAGGCGCGAATGCGCTCCGAACTTCGAGTGGCGCCGTTCATCGAATGGCTGGCGCCCGGCTCCCTGCCGCGCGAGGCACACAAGACAAAGTTCATCGAGATCGTCAGTGACACTTCCCACTGAACAAGGAGTAAGCCCATGGATCTGAAGCTGAGCGGACGCCACGCCCTGATTACCGGCGGCTCCCAGGGAATCGGTCTGGCCATCGCCCGGCTTCTGGCAAGTGAAGGTTGCCACCTTGATCTGGTTGCGCGATCGGTCGACGACCTTGCGCGCGCTGGCGACGAACTACGGCAGCGCCACGGCGTCGAGGTGCGGGTTCATGCCATGGACATGGCTGAACGCGGCCGCGCCGACGAGTTGTCAGCGCTGTGCCCGCACATAGACATACTGGTCAACAACGCCGGGGCTACACCACGCGGCAGCCTGCTCGACGTCGATGAAGACCGCTGGCGTGCGGCTTTCGACCTGAAGGTGTTTGGCTACATCAATCTGTCGCGCGCTTTCTATCGACAGATGAAGCTGCGTCACAGCGGCGTCATCATCAACATCATTGGCAACGGCGGCGAACGACTCGATGCAGGCTACATCGCCGGCGCCACTGGTAACGCTGCGCTGATGGCCTTCACGCGCGCGCTTGGCGGCGCCAGTGCGGCCGATGGTATCCGGGTGATTGGCGTCAATCCGGGCCCGGTGGCGACCGAGCGTCTGGTCGGTCTGATGAAGACCGAGGCCAGTACACGTCATGGCGACCCCGGTCGCTGGCGCGAATTCGAAGGCGGATTCCCCTTCGGACGCGCTGCCACAGTCGAGGAGATTGCCGCTACGGTCGCGCTGCTGGCCTCGGATCTGTCGTCCTACACCACCGGCACCATTGTCACCATCGACGGCGGTATGGCGAACCGGGGTTCGCTGATCTGACGCAGCCCAGCGTTCCGGCACCGCCGCGGGGGAACGGCAAGCGACCGACGGCCCGGCGATCGTCGGCTAAACAACGATCGAAGTCGCGGCACCATCCATCGTTACGATGGCACCCGTGATATAGCTTGCACAGGGAGATGCCAGGAACAGGACAGCATTCGCAATTTCTTCCGGTTGTGCCAACCTTCCGAGCGGTACCTTTCGTGTCATCTGCTCCAAGGCCTCCTGGACACTGATTTGACCAAGCTTGGCTGCGGCCTCCAACCCTGTCTGAAGTCGGTCAGTCACTGTTGCTCCCGGATTGACTGCATTGACACGAACCCCCCGCGGCCCGTAAGCGCCAGCAAGACCAGCACTGACAAGCATCAGCGCCGCATTGGCCGCTCCCCCTGGTAAATGTATCGGGCTTGCCACTTTTCCCCCGGCCCCTATCACGTTGACAATGGAGCCAACACCACGATGTCCCATCTTCTTGATCACCAGATCCATCATGTGCACGTAGGTAAAGAACTTTGCATTCATCGCGTCATGCCAAGCCTGAGCATTGAGTTCGTCAGGCGGAGTACGACGGGCCGCACCAGCACAATTCACGAGCACGTCAACCTCGCCATGAAACCGCTCAGCCTGTTCAAGCGCCGCACCGGCTTGCGCTGCCACTTCAAGGTCGGCAGCAAATAGTCCGACGCGCGCGTGGACACCCGGAAACTCCTGTACCAGTTGCTGCAAAGCGCTCTCCAATGAGACCTGGCTTCGCGAGACAAGGCTGATTCGCGCGCCCTCTCTCAGGAAGCCTTTGGCGCAGGCCAGGCCTATGCCTTTGCTTCCTCCAGTGATAAGGACATGTTGCTGAGCTAGTTGCAAGTCCATATGCCGCCTTTTCTCTGTGCCATTGATTACTCGACGCTGATGCCAGCGGATTTAACGACTTGTCCGTACCGGGCCAGATCCCGTTTGATTTCGCTACTGAATTGATCGACCGTTCCAGGAGTCGCATCTATTCCCATCAAGCGCAATTTTTCGCGGACCACAGGATCATTGAGCACAGCATTGAGCTCGGTATTGAGGCGTGTCACTATCGCGGTTGGCGTTGCGATCGGTGCCAAAATGCCGACCCAGGAGTTGACAACAAAGTCGGGGACCCCGCTTTCGATGAAAGTGGGCACATCCGGTAATGCAGATGTGCGCTGGGCGCTAGATACGGCGATGGCATGAAGTTTGCCTGATTTGACATGACCATAGGCACCAGCAACAGCCGTGTAGACCAGGGGAATGGTGCCGCCAAGAACGTCTGTCATCGCTTGCCCGCCGCCCTTGTAGGGGATGTGCATAAGGTTTGCATTGGTTCTCAGTTTCAGCAATTCCCCGGCAATATGCGGTGTGCCACCGGTCCCGGATGTCCCAAAGGAAAGTCCGCCTTGTTGCGTCTTCGACAAGGCGATGACCTCGGTCAGAGTCTTTGCTGGCAGGGCAGGGTTGGCCACCAGTATCAAGATCGCGTCCCCGATCTTCCCTACAGGCACAAAGTCTTTGACGGTGTCGAATGGCGTCTTTGCAAAGACGTGCGGGTTGATGACCATCGTGCCGTCGAAGCCTAGAACCAGCGTGTAGCCGTCGGCCGCTGCGGTCTTGACCAAAGCTGTCCCAATGTTGCCGGAGGCGCCGGGCTTGTTGTCAATAATGATCTGCTGACCCAGTCTTCTTCCAAGATACTCGGCTATCAATCGGCCGCTGGTGTCCGTCACTCCGCCAGGCGTGAAGGGGACGACCAGGCGAATCGTCTTGTTGGGCCATGCGTCCTGAGCCTGTGCTATGCCAAAACTCCCTCCCAGCAAGACAGCGAGTCCCATTGTGGAGATGGAAAGCAGTACCCTGCGCCTTGGCGCACAAGCGTTGGTATTTCTGTTCATTGTTTTCTCTTTCAGGTAGTGGGCTGATGGTCGCTCAATCGGGATTGCTGTAACGCTTCTCGAATTCCCAGACCTCTTCGAAACCCAACAGCTTGGTGAGTTCCGTGAACGGCATGAGAGGCGTGGCCTGACCGGCGGAAGATCCGGTTTGCTTGAAGGACTCGTACACGGACTTCATGGCCTGCGTCGCCGCAAGCATTGCCGTTACCGGAAAAATCGCGATCTTGTAGCCAAGGTTTTCCAGTTCCTGCTGACTCATGACGGGCGTGCGCCCACCCTCCACCATGTTGGCCAGCAACGGCAAATCAAAACTGCTCCCGATTTGCATCATCTCCTGTGCTGTCTCGGGAGATTCGATGAACAGAATATCTGCGCCTGCACGGGCATAAGCATCGGCACGTCGCATCGCCTCGTCCAGGCCCAATGCGCTGCGCGCATCGGTTCGGGCGATGATGAGGAAATCCCTGGAACTGCGTGCATCCGATGCCACCTGAACTTTGCGCACCATGTCAGCCATCGGTATAACCCGGCGTCCCGGCGTGTGCCCGCATTTTTTTGGAAACTCCTGATCTTCCAGTTGAATCGCACAAGCACCCGCACTCTCATAGCCGCGCACGGTATGCGCCACATTGAGTAGACCGCCATAACCCGTGTCGCCATCCGCAATCAGCGGTGTTCGCGCCATGGCGGCCATCAACTTGACGCGCCCCACCATATCCGAGTACGTAGCCAACCCGGCGTCCGGCAGACCGAGGTGGGAGGCAACGGTGCCAAAGCCGGTCATATATAGCGCGTCAAAGCCAAAGGTATCAGCCAGGCGTAGCGACACCATGTCAAATACCCCGGGAGCGCTGAGCAACCCGGGTTGGCTCAGTCTGTCGCGAAATTGCTTCCTTTTGTCATTCATCGTCAATTCCTGAATCAATCAACCTTGCCCACCCCTACTTGATGAGAAGCCGTTCACATAAAACGTGCTGCCAGAGGAATCAAGAGTGCGCTCAATACTACTTGAATGCCAAGAGCAAGCCCGGCATAAGCACCGGCATCCACGTCAACCTGCATCGCTCGCGCAGCCCCGATGCCATGCGAGGCGGTGCCAAGTGCAAAACCTCTTCCCTGTGCTGAAAGTCCGCCCACCACATTGAACAGGTAGGGGGCGCTTATCGCGCCAATGAGGCCGGTCAACACGGAGAAGACGGCAGCCATCGCTGGAATGCCATGTAACTGCTCCGCAATGCCCATCGCAACAGGTGCAGTGACTGATTTCGGAGCTAAAGAACGAATCAGGTCTGCGGGCAAATCCAGTGCCCATGCAATTGCCACCGCGCTGCCACCAGCTGCAACGCCACCGGCCAACGCTGCCAGCAACAGCGGCACAGCTCGCCTTCGCAGCTCGCTTCTTCGCTCCCACATCGGCCATGCAAGCGCCACGACAGCGGGTCCGAGAAGGAAATGAATGAACTGCGCCCCTGAGAAATAGGTTGGATACGGTGTCTCGCTCAATGTCAAGAGACATGCAAGTATCACTACGCTCCACAGGACCGGATTGGCAAGCGGCGCCTGTCCAAGCCTGTGGTAAATCGCCTGCGCACTGGCATAGATCATCAATGTTGCAGTCAAGCCAAACAATGGCGTGGCAGAAAGATAGACCCAAAGTTGAACGAAATCAGTCACGGGGCAGATCTCACGAAGTAGAGGCTTCTTCTGCACGACGCAACAAGGCGCGAAATGCGAAAGCAGTGACCAGTAACCCTATCCATGTCGAGAGTACGAGGGCGACAAGCAATTGCCATCCATATTGGGATACAAGCGCCAGATGGGTCATGACTCCCACACCAACGGGCACAAACAGCAATGACAGATGCATGAGCAATCCGTTGGCAACAGCACTGACCTGTGCGCGCACGGGCTCCCACCCCAGCAAGCCCAGCATCAGCATCATGCCGATCACCGGGCCAGGCAAACCCACATGGCTCCATCGGGACAGCGCTTCCCCAATCGACTGGCAAATGAGCAGCCATGCGAGGCCAGGGAGGAACGAGGTAGATTTCACTGAATCAAATTTGCACTTGGGTCGAACGGGCATTACAGCACGATGCTATTGTGTGACTGAACTGGAAGCGGCCAGGAACCCCATGCCAGACCCATCGTCCCCATGGTTTGATAAGCTGACCATGCTGTCTGCCACAAACCGAGAGGAGTTCCATCTATGTACCGTCGCCAATTCGTAGCGATGGCAAGGTGGTGCGGCTGAGTGATTTTCGGGGCAAGCATGTGGTGCTGGAGTGGAACAACCCTGGCTGCCCACCCTGAAGATATCAAGCTTGCAACCAACTATGTGCGTCAGAGTCTGGCAGAAGCGCTGGCTGGCAAACCCGCCAGCGCTCCCGTGACGAGGCCCTATGGCTGTTCCATCAAGTACAAGACCTGATCGGTGAGGCGGCCTTTGGCGCCCTCTGCCGCTTTGCCTCAGGGTTCAGACATGGCGCGCATTTGTCGATCAACTTCCTCGTTCGAAAGTACGCTTTGATCCACCCTGCGCGTTGCCTCGTTGTCGAGCAGGTGTACCGTCCAAGGGGTTGTGAATACCGCCAGCGTGATGGCGGCCTGCGCGACCAGATAGGGAAATAGCGAGCGAATCAAAATGGCATTGGAGACCTTCGCCAGACCAGACCGGGCGCGCGCCACCATGACTGCATAGCCCATTGGCGGGACAAGAAAGCTCAGCTGCAACACCAGCAGCAACAGCACGGCTGTCTGCTGCGCATCGCCCATTCGCACGATCATCGCGGGTGCCACGATGGGGATGATCACGAAGATCATTTCAAAGGCGTCAAGTACACAGGCACAAAGCGCCACCAACAGCAGCACCAGGGCCACGGTCAGCGTGCCCGACAGCGACGAGCTCAGAATGGCGTCCGCAATCCATTGTCCCGTTCCCCAAAGCCGGAATACCAGGCTGAAGGTTGTTGCTCCAACCAGCAGCGCGAACAAGGAACCGCTCAGGTTCATGGTCTCGTGCAAGGTTTCTTCCCAGTCGGCCCAGCTCAGTGCGCGACTGGCAAGTGCCGCAGCGATCAACATGACCGCCAGGGTTGCAGAGGCCTCCACCGCAAAAAAGCGACCCGCAAAGACACCCATCAGCAGCACAACGACGGTCACCGTGAATATCGCAGAAACAAACCATTGAAGTCGAGCGACGGGCTCACTGGAGGGGCGGACCTTCTGATTGCGGCCTTGCCACCAGGCCACCAAGAGCCATAGCAGGGTGATGGCGGTTGCCGGTAGCAGTGCGGATTGAAATACGTCGTGCGTGTTGATGATTCGTTGCCCCGTCAACCCGTAGCCCGGCAGGTTGCTCGCTTCCCGGTGGGCGCGCAACATGGTGTCTCCCAGCAAGATCAGGACCATCGATGGTGGGACCACGACACCCACCGTACTTGCTGTACAGATCAGTGAGGTCGCGTTGGCTGCATGGAAGGGACCCAGACGGGGTCCGATCAGGCGGGCCAGCATGGCGGTACTCGATGCCACGGATCCGTTATTGGTGGCCACCAGCGCCCCTATGCCAAAGGAGGCGATAGCATCTCCGGCGCCGGTGCGCCGGGTCATCCGCTCCAGCGTCACATACAAGGCGTCAGCAATCTGCAAGCGCTGCATCAGGCAGCCGACAAAGACATACAGCGGGAGGGCCTGCAGTAAGTCATGTTCAAGCAATCCGAGGGTGCGACTGCTTGCAGCGCTGAGTACACCTGGATCAAACAATCCGAGAAAACATCCGATCAGGGAAAAAATGCTTGCGGTGGCGATAAGGGAAAGCCAGATCGGTATGCCAGTCGTCACCACCAGCAGCGCCAGCGTCAGCAGCATCAGGAGGCCGGTTGACGGGTGAAGCGTCATCACGGGGCCTGTCTCAAGTTCTTCACCAGGCGCAACAGGCCATCGCAGAGCGCCAGTGCGGCCAATAGCACCAGGGCCACCCGAATCAGAAAGTAGCCAGGCGTAAATGTTTCACCAAAATGCTCCAGGGACTTCACCGAGTCCCACATTTGGGGTAGCGCCACCCAAAGTACCAGCAAGGCCCAGGGAGCCAGGCACAGAAAGTTGAGCACCAGGCGCCACCGGGGAGCCGGTCGTGTTGTGGTGAGCCTGGATCTCGCAATGGCCAGATGGCTATTTGAGCGTGTGGCCGTGGTAACAGCGACTGCCATGTAGAGGGCAAACAGGATTTGTGCCACATCGTTAGCCAGCAGTGAATAGCCTTGTAGCCAGTCGCGCAAGGGCCACTGTGCAAACAGCAGCACGGCCAACGGGATGACCATGGCACCAAAGAAGACCCTGAAGAATCGGCTCAAGATGAATTCCATCAATCGCGGCGACTGACCAGCAGACTCTGCATGGCCCGGCCCACGAGGCCGCTGGCATCATAGAGCGCGGACTCGGCAAGCCCTGTGCCATTGGGCCCCAGGTACGTGCGTGCATCCAGGCAAATCCATTCACCCTGCGGCCTGCGCAGCAGATGGATGGTCAGGTCGGAATTGAGAAAACTGTGGGTCTCGAATTGGAGAATCGCACTGATACCGTTGCCGGAATCAGCAGCCACGGCAACGCGCTGGTAGTCACTGGGTGACTCCATGTCCAGCAGGGGGTGGCGCAAGCGGAACCAGACGGCACTCGGACCCTGGAACATATGACCCTGTGCAATTCGCGTCTCCACGAGGTCCGCGTAACCCACGTGCTTGCCGGCAAAAGGGAATGTGCACGTTGCTGATTCTTCGGGAGTTCTGGGCGCCATTGGCAAAGGATGGCCGGGCAGACCATCAGGCAGTGGCACTTCGTTCTCGCGCTGGGCCAGCGCCGTAAAGCGTGCCACTTCCTTTCCGCCGGCCCTGATCTGCGCCGAAAAATGGCCAACGTTTCGTCCAACGTAGTCTGTGCTGACCTCAAGAGAGAGCTCTCCGATGGGAACGGGGCGCAGCAGGTTGGCAGTAAGCCGTGCGATGTGGGTCAATCCGTGCTGGCCAGCGGCCTGCTCGATGGCGCCGCATACCAGCGCGATCGGCGGGCCCGCATGCTGGTGTTGCGGGTGCCAGGGGCCGCGCGTCAACACGCTGGCGCGGTACGAGCCATTCCCTAGTGTTTCGTAGGCGCTGCCGGGAGTGGCTACTGTGTTTGTGGTCACGATGAACTCCAGAATCAAGGCTCGTCCGGCACCCGGACCACCTGCACTCCGGTGGCCTCCAGTTCCTCGCAGAAGGCAGGGGGCGTCAACCAGTCAGTCACGATCATATCGATCCGGCTCAGCGGACTGGTGAGAAAGCTCGATACGCAGTTCATCTTGGTGTGGTCGGCCACAATGATCACCTTGCCGCTGGAGTTCTCGATCATGGCCTTGTTGACGCTGGTTTCCGTGCTGACGGCGCTGGTACAGCCCTTCTTGATGCTCACCCCATTGATGCCCAGCACGGTGACGCTGGAAAATATGCCGTGCAGTCCGGCCAGGGTCAGGTCACCGACCAGCGATTTGGAGTGGATGCGGTAGTCGCCACCGAGCAGGATCAGTTCCTGCTGCGGATCCAGGTCGAGTGCCAGGCAGGCCGTGTTGTTGGTGACGATGCGGGTTCGTCTGCCGCGCAAATGATGGATCACTTCCAGCGTGGTGGAGCCGCCATTGGCGAAAACGGTTTCATTCTCTGATATCAGCGACGCGACATAACGCCCGATCAGGCTCTTTTCGCGTTTGGCGGAATGGTCTTTTTCCTCGAAGAACTCTTCCATGCGCAGTCCCGAGACCGAGATGGCGCCGCCGCGCGTGCGCTCCAGCAGCTTGTGTGCAGCCAGCGCGTCGAGGTCGCGCCGGATCGTGATCTTGGAGACGCCGAACTCGGTCGAGAGTTCATCAGCCGAAACCGACTGGCGCTGTGACAGCATCTCCAGAATCTTCTTGTGCCGGTAGTTCGATACCTTCATGGTTTCACTCTGTTTGGGTTTGCTCATGCTTTCAAGTCCGGTGTTTTCAGCAATTCGCGCAGTGCAGGCGTGGCCAGCGCCTGGTATAGCGCGTGCGACTGTGCTCGCCGCTGTGCATAGACGCTGGCGTTGGCCGGATCGGGTTCGTAGCGGACCGATCTGCTGTCGCGATGGGCCCGCTCAAACGCTGCCGGGTAGCTGGGCTCCAGCCCGAAGGCAACGGCAGCGGCAATCCAGGCACCCAGCGACGTGGCCTCGTTGTTGTCAAAGCGCACAACCGGGCGCTCGAACACGTCACTTTGAATCTGGTTGAACAGCTCGGACTTGCTCATGCCACCCGATACGCTGACCGATTCCACTCTGCCGCAGAGTTGCTCCACCAGTTCCAGGCTGGCCTTCAGCTCGATAGCGATGCCCTCCAGAATGGCGCGCGCAATCTCGCCGCGTGAAGTGCTTAGCGTTAGATTGAAGAAGACGCCCCGAGCCTGTGCGTCCCAGTAGGGCGATCCGCTGCCCTTGAAGTGCGGTAGCGCAAGCAGTCCGTTGCAGCCGGCCACCGCATGGGCTGCCTCGGCATTGAGTTGCTCGAACGTCAGGTCGGCCCCGTTGTTGTTCTGGCAGAGAGATTCCTTGAACCAGCGGTAAATCGTGCCCGAAGTCAGCACGGCGGCTTCAACGATGTAGGCGCCGGGCACGGCAGAGACATTGCAGGCCAGGCGCATGGCGCTATCGAGCGCCGGCTTGCTGCTGTGCCCGATCAGATAGGAGCCGGTACCTGCGTTGGAGACGGCGCGCTCGCCGGAAAAAAGACCCAGCCCGAGCGCGGCGCACTGCTGGTCACCCGCAGCGGAAACCACCGGCAGCCCGGTTGGCAGTCCGGTGGCGCAGGCCATGGCGCTGCTCAGGTCTCCCACCACCGAACCCGGCGCCACCAGATCGCACAGCATGGCAGCAGGCACTTCGAACAGCTCCAGCAACTCCGCATCCCAGCAGCGCGTCTCCAGATTGAGCAGGTTGGTGCGGCTGGCGAAACTCTGGTCGGTGACAAAGCGTCCGGTCAGCAGATACAGCACCCAGTCCTGTATGCCCAGCAGCTTGTGCGTTTTGCTCCAGGTGTCGGGGCTATGGTGGCGCAGCCAGCGCATCTTGATGGCAGAAAAGACCGGTGAAATCTTCAGACCGGTCTTGCCATAGACCAGTGCGTTGGATTCGCTCATGGCCTGGGCCATATCGGCGCTGCGCCGGTCCTGCCACATGATGGCCGGATGCAGGGCTGCCCCCATTCTGTCCACCGGGATTACCGACGAGCGTGATGCGGTGACGGCGATGCCAAGCGGTTCCAGGCCAGCGCTACGGGCCGCCTCAGCACAGGATTTCAGGGTCGTCAGCAGCACTTCCTGCCACTGCACGGGATCCTGTTCGACCCTGCCATCGTCAAAGAAAACCGGCAGGTTTCCTTGTTGGACCATGTGCAGCATACGGCCGCAGGCATCGTAAAGGCTGGCCCTGCTGCTGGTCGTGCCGATATCGACGGTGATGATTGCTTTCATGCCCACCTTGTGTGCCCTTTTGTCGATTTGATTGTAGAACTGCAAGCGATCAATGTCTGTGCTTGGGTGCTTTTGCGATGGCTAAAATGAACATATTGACCGATTGATGAGTCAAATTGATCGTTTTAAAGGACGCCCATGAAGATCGAAAAGCGTTTTCTGACCACCATGAACCGATGCTATTCAGCCAACTGCATCGAGGTCGATGGCGAGCCACGCATCCTGCTGGCCACGGAAGGAGAAGGCCCGTGTCTGGCCTGGACCGGGTCCGACTACACGGAGTCTCACACGGTCTGGGATGGGCCTGGCGGCACCATGTCCATGGTCCCGATCCCTGGCAGCAACGGTGAGTTTCTGGCGGTGCAAAAGTTCTTCAAGATGTTCCAGTGGGAAGAAGCCAAGATCGTCCACGTGCGGCCCTTGGCTGACCGGGGCTATGAGGTCACTGACGTATTGCATCTACCCTACATCCATCGCTTCGATTTGCTGACGGTGGGTGGGACACACTACTTCATTGGCTGCACGCTGGCGACGACCAAGGAATCCAAGGAAGACTGGTCAAATCCGGGAAAGATCTGGGTCGGCGAGTTCACTGGCAAGGGGGAACTCCAGGTCCGTGTCCTGAAGGACGGGTTGAGCAAGAACCATGGCTACAGTCGCCTGACGCGAAGCGGGCGCATGTCGGCTTTGGTGACCTGCGAGCAGGGTGCCTTCGAGGTAACACCACCGCCGGGTCCGGATGCCGACTGGACAGTTCAGCAGTTCATGGACTGGCCGATCAGCGACATTTCCGCCATCGATATTGACGGCGACGGTGAACTTGAATTTGCCACGATAGAGCCTTTTCACGGTTCCTGGTTTCGCATTTACAAGAAGTTCGACGGCCAGTTCCGCAAGGTCTACGAGCATCCCGAGGTCTCCGAGTTCTACCACGTCGTGGTCGGTACGACGCTCGCAGGTGTGCCGGTGTTCATCGGCGGTTGCCGGCGCGGCAAGCAGCAGCTCTTTTACGTTCGCGCCTCGATCGCGAAGCCACTGCAGTTTGCGCTTGAGGTGATCGAGGAAGGCGTCGGTCCGAGCAATGTTTACGTCCGGCACGAAGTGGGGCGGGACATCATCGTGGCCGCGAACCGCGAGAAGGCCGAGGCCGCGCTGTATTTCGCCACCAGTTCTTGATCTTGCGCAACAAGTGGCGAAATAGGATCAAAATGATTGGAAAGATCAAAAAGATGATCATATTATGAAAAGTTGACGAGTTTAGTGAGTCGAATTGATCGTTTACTTTGGCAGTATGCGACGGCCGACCGGAGCAGCAACGAGGAAAAGAAATTGGCAAAAGTAGATGAAATCACCAAGGAATCCTGGGTTCTGAGCACCTTTCCGCAATGGGGCACCTGGCTTAACGAAGAGATCGAGCGCGAGCTTGTGAAGCCCGGCACTTTCGCCATGTGGTGGCTGGCTTGCACCGGTATCTGGCTGAAGTCTGAGGGCAACACCAACATCTGCGTTGACCTCTGGTGCGGCACGGGCAAGCGCTCCATGAAGAATCCGCTGATGGACCCGCATCACCAGATGGCGCGCATGACGGGCTGCGTCAAGTTGCAGCGCAATCTGCGCGTGTCTCCGTTCGTGATCGATCCCTTCGCCATCCGCAGCGTTGACGCAGTGCTGTCCACGCACACGCACAATGACCACATCGACATCAACGTGGCCGCCGCCGTGCTGAAGAACTGCCCGGCCACGGTGCCCTTCATCGGCCCACAGTCCAGCACCGATGTCTGGCTCAAATGGGGCGTGCCGCGCGAGCGCATCACCACCGTTCGCCCGGGCGACGTGGTGAAGGTGGGTGACGTCGAGATCGTGGTGCTCGAAGCTTTTGATCGCACCATGGCACTGACTATTCCCGCTGGCCAGACCGCCAAGGGCAAGATGCCACCGGACATGGACGATGTAGCGGTGAATTACCTGTTCAAGACTCCGGGCGGCAGCCTGTACCACAGCGGCGATTCGCACTACGCCAACGGCTACGCCAAACACGGTAACGAGCACGTGGTGGATGTGGCGCTGGGCAGTTATGGCGAGAACCCGCGCGGTGTGACAGACAAGATGACGTCCTCGGACATTCTGCGCATGGCCGAGTGTCTGAACTGCAAGGTGGTCATCGCCTACCACCACGACATCTGGTCCAACTTCATGGCCGACCCCGCCGAGATCACGATGCTGTGGAACATGAAGAAGGATCGACTCAAGTACAAGTTCAAGCCCTTCACCTGGCAGGTTGGCGGCAAGTTCATCTACCCCGACAACAAGGACGATCTGGAGTACCACTACGAACGTGGCTTTGATGACGTCTTCACCAAGGATACGGACTTGCCGTTTCCGTCGTTCCTTTAGACCCATCGAAGGCCACACCATGACCTTACCCGTCCACGGTCTGCAGCTTCAGGGCGTGAGCAAGCGCTTTGGCAGCGTGAGCGTGGTGCAGGAACTCGATCTGACGGTGGAACAGGGTGAATTCGTGGTGCTGCTCGGCGAGTCCGGTTGCGGCAAGTCCACCGTGCTGCGCATGATCGCCGGTCTGGAAGACGTGAGCGATGGCCACATCTTCATCAATGGCAGGGAGGTGACGAATCTGGCACCCATGTCGCGCGACATTGCCATGGTGTTCCAGAACTATGCGCTCTATCCGCACATGGACGTGGCGCAGAACATGAGTTTTGCGCTGGACCTGGCAGGCAAACCCAGGGCGGAAATTGAAAGGCGTGTCAATGAGGCGGCAGAAATCCTGAGCATCACGCACCTGCTCAAGCGAAAGCCGAAGGAACTCTCCGGCGGACAGCGGCAAAGGGTGGCGATCGGGCGCTGCATCGTGCGCGAACCAGCGGTCTTCCTTTTTGATGAACCGCTGTCCAATCTGGACGCCAAACTGCGTGGCCACATGCGCACCGAACTGGCCATGCTGCATGAGCGCCTGGGCAAGACCACGATTTATGTCACACACGATCAGGTCGAAGCCATGACCCTGGCTTCGCGCATCGTGATCTTTCACAAGGGCCACATCCAGCAGGTGGGCACTCCCGCGGAAGTCTTTAATCGACCGGCCAACCTGTTTGTGGCAGCCTTCATCGGCATGCCCAGCATGAATCTGCTGGAGGGCGCGCTGACGCCGCAAGGCGATCAGATGCTTCTGTGTGGTGCCGGTTTCTCCATCCCCTTGCCATTGGCCGGACCCTGGCCGGCGCAACTGGTGGCTGGCGTGCGACCGCAGGCGCTGCGTCTGGCGGCGGGGACAGGCCTGATGCAACTTCAGGTTGATGTGGTGGAGTATCTGGGAACCGAATCGGTGCTGGTGGGGAAATTGGCTGGCGGTGGCGAAGGCCGCATCACGGCGGTCGTCAGTGGGCACCGGATTGATTTGCTGCACCAGACCGTGGCGCTCGAATTTGACGCAGACGAGCTGCACACCTTCGACAAGAGCACCGGACTGAGAGTTCACGTTTGATTTTCGACAACCTCTAGGAGATGAAGATGAAGAGAAGAACACTGATTCAAACCGCTGGCGGTAGCGCGCTGGGCCTGCTCGGTGCCGGGCTGCCCCTGTTTGGCTACGCGCAGGATCGCTTCGCAAAATACAAAGGCCAGACCGTCGTGCTGAGCATCCCGGCGCACCCGCATTACGACGCCATGGTGAAACTGCTGCCTGAATTCACGAAACAGACCGGTATCAAGGTCGAGGTGGACAAGCTGGCCATGGCGCGCATGAAGGACAAGCAATTGCTGGAGATGGCCAAGCCTTCGGGCGACTACGACCTGATCTGCTACGTCGTCATGTGGAAGGGTGAATACGTCAAGAAGAATCTGATCCGCGAACTTGAACCGTTCTTCAAGAATACGGCGCTGGCGGACCCCAACTACGACTTCAAGGACGTGGTGCCGCGCTATGTGGAAAACATGGGTTTGGTCGGTGGTCCCAAGGGTTATCTGGCAGGCCCCGGCGCCAAACTCTACGGCATGCCCTACGGTGCCGAGACCTCGGTACTGGCGTATCGGCGCGACATCTTTGCCAAGCACAACCTGAAGGCGCCAGAGAACTACGCCGACTTCGAAAAACTGTTGCCGATCCTGAAAGACAAGGCCGGCATCGGCGCCTTGACCTCGCGCGGGCAGGCCGGTCACCAGTGCGTTCACGCCTGGTTGCTGCATTTGAATCCGCTCGGTGGCAAGGTGTTTGATGACAAGTGGAAGCCGATCTTCAACAACGAGACCGGTGTCAAGGCGCTCAATTTCCTGAAGCTGGTTTCCGACACCGGCCCGGTCGGTATTCCGGGTTACGGACAGGGCGAAATGATCACATCCTTCCTGCAGGGGCAGGCTGCGATGTACCTTGATTCATCCCTGATCTTCGGACAGGTCAACAACCCGTCCGTGTCCAAGATTGGCGGCCAGGTGAGCTATGTGGTTCATCCCAAGGGCGTGCGCCATTCTTCGCAATCGGGCGGTCTGGGTCTGGCGATTCCGAAGAACGCGAAGAACGCCGACGCCGCCTTTCTCTTGATGCAGTGGCTCACTTCCAAGGAGCAGGACAAGGCGGTTTGCCGTATCGGTGGTGTGCCGAGTCGCAACTCGACCATGATGGACCAGGACATGGTGCGCCAGTATCCCGAGTACATCACGCTGCGTCAGCAACTTGAGTATTCCGATCCCGACTGGCGCCCCATCATCGCCGAGTGGGACGAGATCAACATCCAGGCGCTGGGTGTTGCAGTCTCCGAAGCACTTACCGGGAAAAAGAAGGCGCAGGAAGCTCTCGACGGCATTGTGCCCAAGGTGACCGACATCATGAAGCGTGGCGGTTACCTGAAGGCTTGATCGATGCGCACCCCGGCGTGGGTTCCCTGGGTCTATCTGGGACCGGCCGCGGCCGTGATGGCTGCGGCCTGCCTGTACCCGCTGTTGTCTGCCTTGCAACTCGGCTTTTACGACTGGAGCATGGGGACGCCCTGGGGTGAGGCAAAGTGGGTCGGGCTGGATGCCTTCAGCCGGGCCGTTCAGGATCCGTCGGTGTGGCGCTCCCTGCGCACCACGCTGTTGTTCGCTTTTGTGTGCGTTACGGCCGAGATGGTGCTGGGCATTGCGCTGGCCCTGGCCCTGGAAGGCCAGGTGCGCGCCATGGCCTTCTTTCGCACGCTCTTCATCCTTCCGATGATGATTGCGCCTATCGCCGTGGGCTTGACGTGGCGCTATCTGTTCGACGCGCAGTTCGGTCTGATCAACGCCATTCTGGCCGTCTTCGGACACGCACCAGTGGGTTGGCTGGCGCAGGAGGACACAGCCTTTATGGCCATCATCATTGCCGACATCTGGCAGTGGACGCCTTTTGTCTTCATCATGATGATTGCCGCGCTGGCCAATGTCGATGGTGCCGTGCTGGAAGCAGCGCGGGTCGATGGTGCCAACTGGTGGCAGACCACGTTCCGGGTCAAGCTGCCGATGGTGATGAACGTGATCGCGATTACTCTGCTGATGCGCTTGATCGATGCCTTCCGTGTGCTGGAAGTGATTTACATCCTGACCTTTGGCGGACCCGGTGATAGCACCGAGATCCTGTCGCTGCACATTTACAAGACCGCTTTCGTGGGCCAGCGTCTGGGCGGCGCGGCCGCCATTTCGGTGCTGCTGCTGATCGTCGTCGCCGGTCTGTCCTGGTTCGCGCTGCGCCTGTCCAATCCACTGAAGGATGAGGAGCGTTCATGAGCGTCAAAAGGCATCCGGCCTTGGTTGTGGCGCACTACGGAATGCTGATTTTGCTGGCCGTGGTGTGCGTGGCACCCATCATCCTGATGTTCGCGACCTCGCTGAAACTGCAGACGCAGATTTTCAACACCGGCATCAACTTCATTTTTGCGCCCACGCTGGAAAACTACCGCGACGTGCTGGGCGAAGACAGCTTCAAGCGTTACCTGGGCAACAGCCTGTTGGTGGGTGTGGTGTCCACGGTCATCACCCTGGTGCTGGGCTGCATGGCGGC
>CAIYMN010000247.1 GCA_903927295.1 uncultured beta proteobacterium
ACCCATTTTTTCAGCGCGCTTGAGCACGCGCTTCAAGGTCTGACGCGGGCACTGGGCGTGCGCTGTACCGTCGGCATTGACAAACTCGCCCAGAAAAAAGGGCACCCCCTCGTCCCAGGGCACGTGGCGCGCGGTGCTCAGGTCGAGTCGTGCCAGAGCGTCTGGAAAACCGTGCTGCCAGCCGGTGGCTGTGGTGTTGTCGTAGGTGCTGTCCATCATGTCCCAACCCAGCACCACATCGCAGAATCCGAAGCCGCCACCCGGGTAGGGCTCGGCAGCGCCGAGGAACTTGTCGCGGTGCAGGTACTTGCCGCGCAGGATGCCGTCAATGTCGCTGACCGCCACCTTGACTTTGGGGGCGCCCGACTTTTCGATGGCCAGCACCGCCGGGTGCACCTTGCCTGCTGCTTTCAGTTTGCTTGCCACTTCTGTCTCCTTGCTTGCTCTATCTTGCATGTCTATTCATTCGTCACTGCGAGGAGCGAAGCGACGTGGCAGTCCATGCAGTTCGGGGCCATGGATTGCCGCGCTTCGCTCGCAATGACGAAACAGGGGACTCGCTCATGCCGGTGCCGCCGACGCAATGCCCATATCCTGCAGGGCCAGCCCCATGGCGTGCACCGCCTGCTCCATCTCGTCGGGACCGATGGCGCCGATGCAGCCAACGCGGAAGGTCTCGATCTGTGTCAGTTTACCGGGGTAGAGGATGAAGCCGCGCGCACGCGCCGCAGCATAAAAGGTCTTGAAGTCGTACTTTGCATCGGCCGGTGCATGAAAGGTGACGATGATGGGCGCCTGGATGGCAGGGTCCAGAAAAGGTTTGAAACCGAGCTTCTTCATGCCGGTGATCAGGGTCTGGTAGTTGCTCGTGTAGCGTGCCAGCCGCGCTGGCTGACCACCCTCGGCCTCGAACTGGGCAATCGCTTCGGCCAGCGCCACCACCACATGGGTCGGTGGCGTAAAGCGCCATTGCGTCGTTTTTTCCATGTAGACGTACTGGTCGTGCAGGTCCATGGCGAGCGACTGGCTGCGCCCGGCACATTCGTCCAGCAGGGTCTTGCGGATGAAGACAAAACCCATCCCCGGCACTCCCTCCAGGCACTTGCCGCTGGCTGCCACCAGTGCGTCGAAACGGGTCCGGCGCGCATCAATTTCAATCGCGCCAAACGAGCTCATGGCGTCCACGATGAGACCCTTGCCGTTGGCTGCGCAGACGTCAGCTACGGCTTGCAGCGGGTTGAGAACGCCGGCGCCGGTTTCGCAATGGATCATCACCACATGGGTGATCGTCCGGTCGCTCTGCAGCCGCTCTGCCAGCGCCGCCGGACTGACCTGAACGGCATCGTCAAAACCCATCACCGTGCAGCGCCGCCCCATCAGGGTAGTGAGTCTGGCGGCGCGCTTGCAGTAGGCGCCGTTGTCGAGCACCAGCACATGGCCGTCGCGCGGCACCAGCGTCGCCACCGCTGCTTCCACGCTGAAAGTGCCACTGCCCTGCAGCGGCACCACGACGTGGCTGTCCTGCCCGTGGATCACGGCCAGCAGGCTCTTGCGCACACTGGCCGTTACAGCGTTGAAGTCAGCGTCCCAGGAACCCCAGTCCCTGAGCATCGCCAGCTTGGTGCGCAAAGTCGTTGTGAGCGGTCCGGGGGTCAGTAAGATCTTGTCTCTGTCCATAGCAGTTTCTCCGTCAGTTATTGAGAGGCGTCTGGGGGCCGAGGGCGACGCAGTAGGTGGCTCCGCGAATGTCCTCCGGCCTGCGGCCTCCCCCTTTATTTGGCAAAACCCCAAGTCCACGCTGCGCCACCCACTGCATCACCCTCGGCAACGAGCGTTGGTGGTTTGCGTAGTTCGAATACCAACCCTGCGGCAAAGATCTGGTTGGTGGGGCGCTCAGCGCAGCGGCATAAAGGCGGAGGCCGAAGGCCGGGGGACAGCCGCGGAGCCGAGTGCCCCGCCGGCCAGATCGCCACCTAAGCGAAAAGCGTGACGGCTTCATCACCTTCCTCGCCATGCTTGCGTTCGTTTCGATGTCCACCACGCCAGCACCATGAAGAGCAGCGTAGCCACGGTGGAAGACAGGCCGATCAGCACCGCCATGGCTGCAGCTGCGCCCATTTCTCCGGCTTCGTCCAGATTCAGGATCGCGATCGATGCCACCTTGGTTTCTGGTGAGTAGAGGAACACGACGGCCGAGATTGTGGTCATGGCATTGATGAAAAAGTAGCGTGCCATGTCGATCAGGGCCGGCGCACAGACCGGCAACGTGACGCGCCAGAAGGTCTTGTAAAAGGGTACTTTGAGGGAGGCGCTGACAGCCTCGAATTCGCTGTCCAGCGCTTTGAGCGCGGTCACCGCTGTCAGGTGACCGGTGGTGTAGAAGTGCACGATGGTGCACACGGTCAGCAGGGTCAGGCTGTGGTACAGGCCGTTGAGCGGGTTGGCTGTGGCGTTGAAGAAGAAGATGTAACCCAGACCCAGCACCAGGCCTGGCACTGCCATCGGTAGCACCGCCAGCAGACGCACCAGACTGTGCAGCAATTCCACACCCTTGGTTTTTTCCAGCAGATAGGCACCAACAAAGACCAGCAGCGTGCCAAAAAGCGCAGTGCCGGCGGCCATCTTCAGGCTGTTGAAGAAGGCGACGCCCACTTCGGCGTCGAGCAGGCCGAGCTCATAGTGGCGCCAGCTTGGGCTCAGGTTGTAAGGCCAGAACGAGGCAAAGGAGGCAAACACCGCCATGCCAAGCATGGCGAGCACCAGGGTGGCGATGGCGGCGCAGTACAGCGTCATGAGCCGGTCGTAAACCGGCGACGGCTTGGGTGAATAAGGCACGGCGCGCGCCGTCAGCATCGCGGTCTGACGCCGGCTGACGTAGTGGTCCACGCCGAAGGTGAGTACCGCGGGCGCCAGCAGCAGGATGGCGACGACTGCGCCCTTGGCGAAATCCTGCTGGCCAATCACCAGTTTGAAAACGTCGGTGGCGAGTACATTGAAGTTGCCGCCAATCACCTTGGGGATACCGAAGTCCGTCATCACCAGCGTGAAGGTGACCAGGGCCGCCGAGATCAGGCCGTACTTGGCGCCCGGCAGCGTGATCGTGAAGAACTTGCGCAGCCGGGTCGTGCCCATGGCGTCGGCCGCTTCGAACAGGCGCGCATCCGACAGGCTCAGGGCTGTGACCAGAATCATCAAGGTGTGCGGAAACACGGCTAGACACTCGGCGAGCAGGATGCCAGGCGCGCCATAGATCTGGGCTATTCCCAGACCTTGCATCCAGTCCTTGAGCACGCCCTGATTGCCGAACCAATAGATAAGGGAAATGGCCGACAGCAGAGAAGGCGCCAGCAGCGGTATCAGCGTGATGCCGCGAAACAAGGCTTTGAAAGGCATGCAGGATCGTGTCAGTGCGTAGGCAAAGGTAAAAGCCAGTGGCACCACGATCAGCGTCACCGCACATGAGACCCACAGGCTGTTCCACAAACTGCCCAGCAGCGCTGGCGTCTTGGCGTACTCGACGAAGTTGTCGAACCAGATGAATTCACCATCGTGACCCTGCAGCGCCTGCAGCAAAATCGAGAGCAGTGGCGCCGCCAGAAAGGCAATCAGGGCCAGTGCGATCAAGGCAATCAGCAAGTGTGCCAGTCGATCCACCCAGTGCTGC
>CAIYMN010000248.1 GCA_903927295.1 uncultured beta proteobacterium
CACCAGCGCGGCAAGTTTTTTGGCCAGCAGAATTTCTTCGACACGTTTCACACTGGCCTCCTGCAGCTCACCCATCTGCAGTGAAAAATTGTCCGCGCCGATGGCGTCGGCCATGCCGACCGCTTCGAAGCCGGCGCCGCTGATGGCACCAAGGCGCTTACCGACCTTCTTGTGGTGCAGCGCGCCGGCGATGTAGAACAGGTCATCAAAACTGTTGAGGTCTTCGGCGACGATCGCGCCGGCCTGCTGCATGACGGCCTCAAACAGGGCAGGGTCGCCCGCAATCGATGCCGTGTGACCCATCACCCCGCCCATGCCCGGCGCTGTCTTGCCGGCCTTGTAGACCACGACCTGCTTGCCCGCCAGCACGGCGCGGCGCACGGCCTTTGCAAAGTGCAGACCGTCAGCATCCTTGAAGCCCTCAACGTAGATGCCGATGGTCTCGATCTCGGGCTGCTCGGCAAAGTAGCTCAGCAGGTCGCCGTGTGTCAGGTCGGTCTGGTTACCGAGCGCGAGCATATAGAGTGGATCAAGCCACGGGTTCTGGCTGAGACGCGTGATCATGAAGGCGCCGCTTTGACTCAGCATCACTGAATTTCTCTGTGGTTTCTTCTGCGGCTTGGGCAAACGCTCCAGCGGTATGAACCATGAATCGTAGTGACCGGGATGCGAGACCACACCCAGACAGTTGGCGCCCAGAAAAATCGGTCCACCATCGGCCTTGCCGTGCGCAGCATTGATCTTCGCTGCCATCATCGCAGCCGGCTCCACGCTCTTCCTGGTTTCGCCCAGACCGCCGGGAATCAGCATCACCGACTCCACATTGCCACTGGCGATGATCTCGTCCACCAGCGCCGGAACGGCATCAGCGCCGACAGCAACGATCAGCAGATCGAGCTTGTGTGTCAGCGCGTTCAGGCTGGCAACACAGGGCACGCCATCGACTTCCGGGTCGTCCGGGCGGATCACCGTCAATTGCGTCTTGGGGTAACCGCTGCCAACCAGATTGCGCAGGATGATGCGACCGAAGTTCATGCTGGTGGCCGAGACGCCCACCAGACCGATGCTCTTCGGATGCAGCAGCTTGTCAATCTTCGCAATCGGGCGCGCCAGCCGTGTCGCCGGAGCGGCTGCAGTGCGGCATGCAATTTCGGTGGCTTGCAGCGCGACGCCATCCCACTGAACTTCGAGGGTCAGCGCTTGCAAGACCGATGTCGTGCTGGCTGGCAGGGCGGCAAGTTGCAGCAGCTTGTCAAAAAGCCCGTGCAGTGGCGCGTCGGGCGGTGTCGTGCTGCTTCGCCCGGCCTGTGCGGCCAGCTTCTGGTAGCTCAGTGTCTGCTCAAAGCGGCGCAGAAAATCCGTCGGATTGGTCAGCTCTGTCAGGGCATGAACCGCAGCGCGACCGGAGCGGAAATTGCGCGGGTCAAGCTCGCTGTCCAGACCACCCAATCCCGCGCTTAACACCAGACCAAATTCGCGAGTGCGGTGCAGCTGCAAGCGCAGCGTCGTGCCGTCGGGCGAGGGCCTGCTTTCATCCGTCAGCGGGCATGCCAGCGCCTCCAGCAACGGAGCCAATTCCGCGGCATCGAAGGTCTTGCCCGGGCTCTGCGCCAGCAGCGTTGCGGCTACCTGTTCGAGGGTTGTTGATGCTGTGCTACTGGCTGACTCTTGCATGTTGTGGCTCCCACTCGGTGTGATCGCTGGAGCGGCTACTATAAGCCATGCAAAGTCAGGCCTGACACTCAACTGCGCGACTGTCCTGCGCCTATTCCGCCTTGACGCCGGCGGTAACAATCACCTTGGCCCACTTGACGATTTCGTCGTCCAGGAACCTGGCCGCCTGCTCCGGGTTGTTGCCAACGCCTTCGATGCCCAGGCTCTCGAAGCGCGCTTTCAGCTCGGGTGAATTGACTGCCCTGGCGGTCTCGGCCGACATGCGGGCGACGATCTCGCGCGCGGTGGCTGCCGGCGCCAGAAACAGGACCCAGGTCGAGCCCTCGATGGCCGGTCCGCCGGATTCGAGGATGGTTGGCACTTCGGCGGCACCCGGAACACGTTTGCTGGCAAAGGAGGCCATGGCCTTGATCTTGCCGCTGCGCACGAAAGGCATCAACGCACTTGCGGTATCGGTCAGGATGTGCAGGTTACCGCCCATCAGGTCAGTCAGCGCCGGGGCCGTGCCTTTGTA
>CAIYMN010000249.1 GCA_903927295.1 uncultured beta proteobacterium
GACTGTTGTAATGGTTCTGGTACTGGCTACCACGCAACGATCAAGCTGAATGACGCACTGAACACGGGTGCCGTGAGTGCCTTGAGTACGACCGGCTACGCCCGGAATTTGTCAATGACTTTGAGACACCTGGGAACGTTAATTTAGTGAGGGTTGCTGTGGTTTTGTGCTGATGGCGGTTGGTTCCTTTTTCGGTGGGTTTATCCAAGCGGCAACTGGCAGCTTGGGAGGTTGGGGGCAGTTCCCCTTGAATCGTTTGGGGTTGACCAAAAAGGCTGCGTCCAAGGTATCGGCACGTAGCTTGAACAGACCTTTGGCATGACCATAATGGACCGCCGCAGGCGTCATGTAGCCAATGCCAGAATGACGGTGAACGTCGTTGTACCAGGGGAAGAACTGCTGGCAGTGGGCACGGGCATCTTCGATACAGCCAAAGCGTTGCGGGAAGTCCGGACGGTATTTAAGCGTCTTGAAGTGCGCCTCCGAGAATGGGTTGTCGTCAGAAACATACGGGCGACTGTGTGACTTGGTCACCTCCAGATCCAGCAGAAGCTCAGCCACCGTCTTGGAGCGCATGCTGGTGCCGCG
Source organism: uncultured beta proteobacterium (assembly GCA_903927295.1). Classification (GTDB taxonomy): domain Bacteria; phylum Pseudomonadota; class Gammaproteobacteria; order Burkholderiales; family Burkholderiaceae_C; genus Rhodoferax. Next base: position 589 of record CAIYMN010000249.1, read on the forward strand.
GTCGGCGTGCAGGGTGAGTTCACCAGGAGCGATGTTCTGCTTGGCTACGGTCTGGGCGATCAGTTGCTCGGCCAGTTGGGCGCTCTCACGTGGCGCAATCATCCAGCCCACGACGTAGCGGCTGAAGATGTCAAGAATCACGTACAGGTGATAGTAGGTCCACTTCACCGGACCCTTGACCTTGGTGATATCCCAGCTCCAAACCTGGTTGGGCCCGGTGGCCAGCAACTCGGGCTTGGCGTAAACCGGATGGGTAAGCTGATTGCGTCGCTCTCGGGCCTGCCCGTCGAGCGCCAGCAAGCGATACATGGTGCGTACCGACGCCAGATAGGTTCCCTCATCGAGCAGCGTGGCGTAGATGGTGGGCGGGGCGCAGTCGGCAAAGCGCTCGCCGCACAGCACGTCGCGCAGCACCTGGCGTTCTGCCTCACTCAAGGCAAGCGGTGGTGCTGGCCGAGGCAAGCGAACCACTGGGGCCGCTAGAGAGCGCCTGCGTACGTCCTCCCGGTAGACGCCACTGCGGTGCAAGCGCAATACCGAACAGGCACGCGCCATACCCACATCAGGAGCCAGAACGTTGACGCCGGCCATCAGGATGAGCCTTGCGGCTTTTCGTCCATCAGCAGCTCCAGCAGCGAAGAGACTTTTTTTTGGACTTCGATGACGGTGTTGGCCTGTGCGAGCTGACGGCGTAGCCGGTCGTTCTCTCGCGTGAGCTTGGCCATGCCCTGAGTGTGAGCCAGCATGGGATTGATCTTGGGGCCACGCTTTTGTGGCTCAAGTGCCAGGCGCTGGGCTGTTGCGCGTTGGGTACGCCAGGTCGACAGAAGCGACGAGTAGATGCCCTCGCGACGCATCAGAGCACCAACATCGCCTGGCGCCTTACAGGCATCGGCGGCGCTGAGAATGCGCGTTCGCTCGGCAACACTGAATTGACGCCGACGGGCCGTGGCTGCCACCTCCGGATTGGGCGGCGCGAATGGTGATGCGTCTTCAGTCGCCCTACGGGCTCCTTGCAACGCATCACCATTCGCAGGCAAAACTTCTGCGTTCATTCGTTCCTTGGATTGATTTGACATGGTTCAAGACTACCTTTTACTCTGTAATTGCACAGGGGGTAGGTGTCTCAGGTCATATTGGCACGGGGGGGAGGCCTTCCTGGAAAAACTCAAGCGTGATCATCGTTTCGACCTGGAGGGTCGCGATGATTGGGGCAGTGAATACTGGGTCGATACTTCGACACGGACC
>CAIYMN010000250.1 GCA_903927295.1 uncultured beta proteobacterium
CAAATGCAGACCGGCCAGAGCTGGTTTGAGGTGCTGCAGCAAGCCGGCCTGATGACGGACGATGGCACAGAGTTGGCGGCTCGCTTGCTGCGTTGGAAGGCCTGGCTCGATAGCCTGCCACCGCACGACGCGCTGCAGTCCATTTACACCGACGGTGACCTGCTGGCGCGCTTTGCCGCCCTGGCGCCAGCACATCAGGTGCAGACGGTGCTGGCCAATCTGCGTGCGCTGCTGAGCGTGTCCTTGCAACTCGGAGGTGGCCGCTTTACCACGCCCTACGGTTTGGTGCGCGCCCTCAAGGCCGGCGGCGTGCGCGCGCCAGCGGCTGTCAACGCGCAGGCAGTGCGACTGTTGACCATCCACGGTGCCAAGGGCTTGGAGGCCGACACGGTGCTGCTGCTCGACACCGATGGGCCGGAGCACAAGGCCGAGACCATGGGTGTTCTGGTGGATTGGCCGGGTGAGGCCGCATGGCCGGCGAAATTTGTTTTCCTGGCCAGCGAGTCGCAGCCGCCGGAGTGCGCCAGCGCGACGCTGGCAGCGGAACGCGTGGAACGCCAGCGTGAAGAGCTCAATGCCCTGTATGTGGCGCTGACCCGGGCTCGCGCCACGCTGGTGCTCTCCAGCATCGAGCCCTACCGGCGCACCGGGCGCAGCTGGTGGCAACGTTTGCTGGACACGCAATCGGTGCAGAGCCTGAGCATCGATGTTGCCGCGTCGGCCGCAGGGTCAGGAACAGACAGCGCCAGCAGCTTGGTTGAAATCAGGAAGTTGCCGGCGCCGCCGCTGCGGGAAGCGTCTGCGCTGCCTGTTGCAGAACCTGATTCGATCGAGAGCTGGATCGGCAAGGCGATGCACCGCATGCTGGAGTGGGGTCGGGTATCCGACGCGAGCGCGGTTGCGGCCGCACGTGAGTTTCAACTCACACCGCAGCAGGGAATGGCGGCGGCCGGCATGGCCAAGCGCATTTTGCAGGGCGATGCTGCCTGGGCCTGGGAGCCGGCTGTCGTCGCTTGGTCAGGTAACGAAGTCGAGCTGAAATTCGAGGGCCAGTTGCTGAGAATCGACCGGCTGCTGCAGCGCGGAGACAATGGTCATTGGTGGGTGCTGGACTACAAGTCTGCCTGGTCACCCCAAGAGGATCCTCAACTGCGCTCGCAGTTGCGCAGCTACCGCAGGGCGCTGCGGTCAATCTACCCCGATGCCGTGGTCCGGGCCGCCTTCCTGACGGCGCAGGGGCGCTTCTACGAACTGGAGGATGGTGCATGAAAAACGTGCTGGTGGTGGGGGCCGGCCCGGCCGGACTGATGGCTGCGGAGGTCTTGTCCGGCGCCGGTATGAAGGTTCATCTGTTTGATGCCATGCCTTCGGTTGGGCGCAAGTTCCTGCTCGCCGGCAAGGGCGGGCTGAATCTCACTCACGCCGAGCCAAGCGCGCTTTTTGTCTCGCGTTATGGCAAGCGGCAAGCAGAGATTGCCTCCCTGCTGCGGGACTTTGACGCCGCGGCGGTGCGCGCCTGGGCCGCCACGTTGGGCATAGATACCTTTGTCGGCACGTCGGGGCGCGTCTTTCCTGCCGACATGAAAGCGGCGCCGCTGCTGCGCGCCTGGCTGCAGCGCTTGCGTCATCCTTCGAACGGAGTGGCGGTGCAGTTTCATATGCGGCACCGCTGGACGGCCCTTGCCCCCTCGAATTTGGCAGCTGCCCCAACCAGCTTCAGCTTTGACGGTCCGCAGGGGCCGCTGCAGGTACAGGCCGACGCCGCGCTGCTGGCGCTCGGCGGCGGCAGCTGGTCGCGCTTGGGATCAGACGGCGCCTGGGCCCCCTTGTTGACGGCGCAGGGGGTGGCTGTGGCGCCTCTGTTGCCAGCCAATTGTGGCTTCGAAGTGCGGGGGGGCTGGAGCGAGCACTTTGCCAGCCGCTTTGCCGGACAACCGTTCAAGTCGGTGGCGATCTCGTTTTGCAATTC
>CAIYMN010000251.1 GCA_903927295.1 uncultured beta proteobacterium
GCATAGGTCAGGTTGGGCGAAGTGGTGTTCAAAATGGAGTAATCGTTGCCACGCCGCAGTTCCAGCGTCACTTCACCCGTGACGGCACTCGCTACCCAGCGCTGCGCCGTCTCGCGCAGCATGATGGCCTGCGGGTCAAACCAGCGGCCCTGATACAACAGACGACCCAGCTTGCGTCCGTTGTTGCGGTACTGCTCGATCGTGTCCTCATTGTGGATGCCCGTGACCAGTCGCTCATAGGCGATGAACAGCAGCGCCAGGCCAGGCGCCTCGTAAATGCCGCGGCTCTTGGCCTCGATGATGCGGTTTTCGATCTGGTCGCTCATGCCCAGCCCATGGCGCCCGCCAATCCGGTTGGCTTCCATGATCAGCGTCACCAGATCGTCGTACTCGACGCCGTTCAAGGCGACTGGTCGGCCCTCTTCAAAGCGCACTGTGACTTCCTCGCGCGCCACGGCGACGTCGTCCTCCCAGAAAGCTACACCCATGATCGGGTTGACGATCTTGATGCCGGTGCTCAACTGCTCCAGATCCTTCGCTTCGTGGGTGGCGCCGAGCATGTTGGAATCTGTCGAGTAGGCCTTCTCCGCTGACATCTTGTAGCCAAAACCGGATTTGGTCATGAAGGCCGACATTTCGGCACGCCCACCCAACTCGTCAATGAACAGTTGATCGAGCCAGGGCTTGTAGATCTTGAGAGAAGGGTTGGTCAACAGGCCATAGCGGTAGAAGCGCTCGATGTCGTTGCCCTTGAAGGTGCTGCCATCACCCCAGATGTGCACTTCGTCTTCCTTCATGGCCGCCACCAGCATGGTGCCGGTGACCGCACGCCCGAGCGGCGTCGTGTTGAAGTAGGTCACCCCTGCGGTGGAAATGTGAAAAGCGCCGCTTTGCAGGGCGGCAATGCCTTCCGAGGCCAGTTGGTTGCGACAGTCAATCAGGCGCGCCGCCTGGGCGCCGTACTGCATCGCCTTGCGCGGGATCTCGTCATAGTCGGTTTCATCGGGCTGGCCAAGGTTGGCTGTATACGCGTAGGGAATGGCCCCCTTTTGTTTCATCCAGTGCAGTGCAGCGCTGGTGTCCAGGCCGCCCGAGAAGGCGATTCCGACTTTTTGCCCGATGGGAAGGTTCTGAAGAATGGTGGCCATGTTGTTTGTCGTGCAGTTGGAGCTAAGCCGCGATTTTAGGCGACCCACATTCCGGGCACGCGCCGCGCTCGGCGACAATCGTGCTCAGAATGATCACACAAGCTCAAACGCTGGAGCAATGGCTGGCCCACTGCGAGCGGCTGCACCCGAAGAACATCGACATGGGCCTGCAGCGCGTCAAGGTGGTGGCGCAGCGCATGGGGCTGCGCTTCACCTGCCCGGTGATTACCGTGGCGGGTACCAACGGCAAAGGCTCCACCTGCGCCATGCTGGAGTCCATTCTGGCGCAGGCAGGCTACCGCACCGGCGTTTACACATCGCCTCATCTGGTACGTTTCGAAGAGCGGCTGCGCCTGTGTGGTGATCCGGTGGCCAGTGCTGAACTGGTAGCTGCCTTTGCCGCTGTGGAGCGCGCGCGCTGCCAGGAGGGTGATGCCATATCCCTCACCTATTTCGAGTTTTCAACGCTCGCCATTCTCGATGTCATGGTCCGCTCCAAACTCGACGTGGTTGTTCTTGAAGTCGGTCTGGGCGGGCGGCTTGATGCGGTCAACATCATTGAACCCGACTGCGCTGTGATTACCAGCATAGATCTGGATCACATGGAATTTCTCGGGCCCGACCGGGAGTCAATTGGTCTGGAGAAGGCAGGCATCATGCGCACCGGCCGGCCGGTGATCGTCGGCGATCCGGTGCCGCCGCAAAGTTTGCTCGACCATGCGGTTGAAATCGATGCCGATCTATGGCGCCTCGGCGTCGATTTCAACGTCTCCGGTGACCGGCAGCAATGGGCATGGGCGGGGCGTGGCCGGCGCTACAGCGGTCTGGCCTATCCCGCGCTGCGCGGCGCCAACCAGTTGCTCAATGCGTCTGCGGTGCTGGCCGCACTGATGGCCTTGCGCGAACGTTTGCCCGTGACAGCGCAGGCGGTGCGTAGCGGCCTGGCGCTGGTGGAATTGCCAGGCCGTTTTCAGGTGATTGCAGGTCAACCGACGCTGGTGCTTGACGTGGCGCACAACCCGCATGCCGTTGCTGCCCTCGTGGCCAATCTTGATGCGATGGGCTATTTCCCGCGCACGCATGCGGTTTTTGGTGCCATGGCGGACAAGGACGTGACGTCCATGTTGCATCGGATCAGTCCCTTGGTTGATCACTGGTATTTCACCGATTTGCCCACCGCACGAGCGCAATCGGCGCAGCGTTTGCTGGCGCAGTGGCAGGCTCAGAACAGCAGAACAAATGTCATCGCCGAGAGCTACCCGAGTCCAGCGCAGGCCCTGCAATCGGCCATCAAGGCAGCAGACCCCGCTGATAGAATCATTGTGTTTGGCTCGTTCTTCACCGTAGGTGGTGTATTGAAGGACGGACCGCCGCGTTTGCCCACCCCGCACGTGCCCAACAGTTGAACTTCTGACACTCCACAACATGGCCTTTTTCAAGTTTCGAAAGCGCACTGAAGAGCCATCGGCTTTGCCGGCACCGGCTGAGAGCATTGAGGTGATGCGCAGGCGTGCCAAGCATCGTCTGTTGGGTGCCGCTTTGCTGGTACTGGTCGGCGTGATAGGTTTCCCCCTGTTGTTTGACAGGCAGCCGCGCCCGATCGCTGTCGACATCCCGATCGAAATTCCGGATCGTGCCAAAGTCAAGCCGCTCACCATTCCGCCGCCCGTCGTGGCGCCCAAGTCCGAGGAGCCGTCTGCTGGGGCGTCAGCCGCGCCAGTTGCATCCGCCGCAGTTGCAGCGCCAGCCGCCGCTCCAACGCCTCAGCCCGGCGTGTCGGCCGGCGTCAAGCCCATTGCGCAGGCCGAACCGGCAGTTTTGCAGAAACCTGCTGCGGCGCCAGCCAAGGCAGACGATGGCGGCAAAGCGCAGGCGCTGCTTGATGGCAAGGAACAAGCCACAAAGGGCGATGCCGCCGAGGCGCGTTTTGTCGTCCAGGTTGGTGCTTTTGCCGATGTGACCAAGGCGCGCGAGGTGCGCCAGAAACTGGAGCACGCTGGTTTGAAGACCTACACCCAGGTGGTGGAAACCAAGGATGGGCGTCGGATTCGCGTGCGTGTGGGTCCATTTGCGGGCAAGCCTGAGGCCGACAAGGCGGCAGACAAGATCAAGAAGCTCAATCTGCCCGCAGCGACCTTGACACTCTGAGAAGTGGGCGCTGGAACCATGCCCGAAATTTCCCTGGACTGGATTTTTGGCGCCGTGCTGCTGGTTTCTCTGCTCTTGGGTGCCTGGCGTGGTTTGATCTACGAAGTCCTGTCCTTGCTTAACTGGGTCGCGGCGTTTGTTCTGGCCCAATGGCTTGCAAGCGATGTTGCGCAGAAACTGCCCATGAGTGGGGCCAGCGAGGCCATTCGTTATGCGGCGGCCTTCGCGTTGATCTTTGTGTTGTCCGTGTTTGTCGGTGGCCTGCTTGCCACGCTGGTCAAGAAGTTGTTTGCTGCCGCCGGCCTGCAGGCGGCGGACCGGGCTTTGGGCGCTGTGTTTGGCTTGATGCGGGGTGTCATTGTTGTGTTGGTCGCGACAGTGATCGTCAGCATGACGCCCTTGCAGCGCAGTGCCTGGTGGCAGGACTCTGTGGCCGCTGGTCTTGCACAGTCGGCATTGCAGGGTTTGAAGCCACTGATGCCGTTGGAATTTGGAAAGTATCTAACATAATGTGTGGAATCGTCGGCGTTGTCAGCAACGCACCTGTCAATCAGCTCATCTACGACGCCTTGCTGCTGTTGCAACATCGGGGTCAGGATGCGGCAGGCATTGTTACGCAGCAGGAACGCAAGTTCTTCATGCACAAGGCCAAGGGCATGGTGCGCGACGTGTTTCGCACCCGCAACATGCGTTCCTTGCCGGGTAACTGTGGTCTGGGCCAGGTGCGCTACCCGACCGCCGGCAACGCGTACAGCGAGGAAGAGGCGCAACCCTTTTACGTTAACGCGCCGTTTGGCATCGTGCTTGTGCATAACGGTAACCTGACCAACGCGCAGGCACTCAAGGCCGAACTCTTCAGTACCGATCACCGCCACATCAATACGGAAAGCGACTCCGAGGTCCTGCTCAATGTGCTGGCCCATGAAATCGAGAAGACGACACGCGGTTTTCCCTTGCAGCCGCAGGACGTGTTTGATGCGGTGCGGCGCGTGCATTTGCGCGTCAGGGGTTCTTACGCCGTGATTGCCATGATCGCCGGCCACGGTGTGCTTGCTTTTCGGGATCCTTTTGGCATTCGGCCCCTGTGTCTTGGACGTGGCGCAGGTACGCTGCTGATTGCCAGCGAATCCGTGGCGCTGGAAGGTACATCCCACAAGCTGGAGCGCAATGTCCTGCCCGGCGAGGCCATCTTCATCGATTTGCAAGGCAATCTGCATGCGCAGCAGTGTGCCCAGAATCCGGTGCTCAATCCCTGCATTTTCGAATATGTCTATCTGGCGCGTCCGGACTCGGTGATGGACGGGATTTCGGTTTACCAGGCGCGCCTGAATCTGGGCGAAACGCTGGCTCAGCGCGTCATATCGACTGTGCCACCGAACGAGATTGACGTGGTGATTCCCATCCCCGAGTCGAGCCGGCCCAGTGCGGCGCAATTGGCTCAGCTGTTGGGTTTGCCGTATCGCGAAGGATTTGTGAAGAACCGCTACGTTGGGCGCACCTTCATCATGCCCGGGCAGTCGGTGCGCAAGAAGTCGGTCCGCCAGAAACTCAACGTCATCGCCAGTGAATTCAAGGGCCGCAATGTGCTGCTGGTGGACGATTCGATTGTGCGCGGCACCACCAGCCGCGAGATCGTGCAGATGGCGCGCGACGCTGGCGCGCGCAAGGTCTACATGGCAAGCGCTGCGCCACCGGTGCGCTATCCGAATGTCTACGGCATCGATATGCCAACACCTGATGAACTGGTAGCACACAACCGCAGCGTTGAACAGATTCGTCAACTCATTGGTTGCGATGCGCTGATCTACCAGGATGTCGATGGCATGAAGAAGGCGATTGGTTCGCTCAACCCCAACATCACGGGTTTTGACGCATCGTGCTTTGACGGTGTCTATGTAACCGGTGACATCACGGCGGCAGACATTGCACGCCTCAATTCCAATCGGGTCGCGCTGGAGGAGGAGGGTGATGACAACTCCCGCCTGGCGCTACCCAATCACGAAGAATGAACATGACTGACAAGAAGGCCTCCGCTGCACTGCATCCGGACACGCTGGCTGTGCGCTCGGCAGTGGAGCGCAGCCAGTATGGTGAAAACTCCGAGGCCCTGTACCTTACCAGCGGCTATGTGCAGCCGTCCGCTGAGGTGGCGGCGCGACGCTTTAATGGGGACGAAGACGGTTTCACCTATGGGCGCTATGGCAACCCCACCGTGGCCAGCTTCGAGCGGCGTCTGGCGGCGATGGAGGGCAGTGAGGCCGCGATTTCGACTTCCTCAGGCATGGCGGCGATCCTCATGATGTGCATGGCGCTGCTGAAGACCGGAGACCACATCGTGTGTTCACAGTCGATGTTCGGCTCCACCATCAAACTGATTGGTACCGACCTGGCGCGTTTCGGTGTCGAGTCAAGCTTTGTGCCGCAGACCGATCTGGCGGCCTGGAAAGCGGCAATACGCGGCAATACGCGCCTGCTGTTTGCCGAGACGCCGACGAATCCGCTGACCGAGGTCTGCGATATTTCCGCGTTGGCCGCGATGGCCCATCAGGCAGGCGCGCTGCTTGCCGTGGACAACTGCTTTGCCACACCCGTACTGCAGCGCCCGCTCGCGCTGGGAGCGGACATCGTGATGCATTCGGGTACCAAGTATCTGGATGGCCAGGGTCGTGTGATGGCTGGCGCGCTCTGCGCCAGCGAAGAACTGGTTACCGAAAAGTTCTTGCCGATACTCAAGAGCGCCGGCATGACGCTGGCCCCGTTTAACGCCTGGGTGGTGCTCAAGGGCCTGGAGACGCTCGACATCCGCATGCGGGCGCAGGCGGCGCAGACGCTGGCGCTGGCGCAGTGGCTGGAGCAGCATCCGGCCGTCAAGCGGGTCTTTTACCCTGGGCTGCCGAGCCACCCGCAGCATCTGCTGGCCATGGCTCAGCAATCGGGCATTGGCGGGGCCGTGCTCTCGTTTGAGGTCAGGGCCGGCAGTCCCGAGCAGGCGCGTGCGCGCGCCTTTCATGTGCTTGACAGCATGCAACTGCTGTCGCTGTCGACCAACCTGGGCGACACCAAGACCCTGGCTGCCCATCCTGCAAGCACCTCGCATGGGCGATTGACCGAGGCGCAGCGCCAGTCCGCCGGCATTGGCCAGGGTCTGATCCGCGTCGCGGTCGGGCTTGAACATCTTGGCGATATTGAAAATGACTTGTCACGGGGCCTCAGTGGCCTGGACGCACTGAAATGACCCAAAAAACCCGCACGCGCTTCGCCCCGTCTCCCACGGGCTTCATTCACCTGGGCAACATCCGCTCTGCCTTGTATCCCTGGGCGTTTGCGCGCGCCACTGGCGGCGACTTCATACTGCGCATCGAAGACACCGACCTCGAGCGCTCTACGCAAGCGGCGGTCGACGTCATCATCGAGGGCATGTCGTGGCTGGGCCTGGATTTTGACGAAGGTCCGTTCTACCAGATGCAGCGCATGGAGCGCTACAAGGCAGTGCTGGCGGAGTTGCAGGCCGCCGGCCACGTTTACCCCTGCTACATGAGTGTTGCCGACCTGGACGCGTTGCGCGAGCGTCAGATGGCCGCCAAGGAAAAGCCGCGCTATGACGGCACCTGGCGCCCGGCCGAGGGAAAGACACTGCCTGCGGTTCCCGCTGGCGTGCAACCGGTGCTGCGCTTCAAGAATCCGCAAGGCGGCTCGGTGGTCTGGGAGGACAAGGTCAAGGGCCGTATCGAGATCAGCAATGACGAACTCGATGATCTGGTGATTGCGCGACCTGATGGCACGCCGACCTACAACTTCTGCGTCGTGGTTGATGACATTGACATGGCCATCACCCACGTGATCCGGGGTGACGACCACGTCAACAACACACCACGCCAGATCAATATCTTCCAGGCCCTTGGCAAGGCACCACCGGTCTACGCGCACTTGCCCACGGTCCTGAACGAGCAGGGTGAGAAGATGAGCAAGCGCAATGGCGCCAAGCCTGTGACGCAATACCGGGTCGAAGGCTTTCTGCCAGATGCCATGGTCAACTATTTGGCGCGTCTGGGCTGGAGTCATGGTGATGAAGAAATATTCAGCCGCGAGCAGTTTCTGCAGTGGTTCAACCTCGACCATCTGGGCCGCAGTGCGGCGCAGTTTGACGAGGCCAAATTGCGCTGGGTGAACGCCCAGCATCTCAAGGCCATGAGCGACGATGCGCTGGCGCTTCTCGTGCAGGAGCAATTGCAGCGTCGCGGCATCGCGGGCGATGAGCGTTTGAGCCGAATCTGCGCACTGTTCAAGGACCGCAGCGACACCACGGTGGTGCTGGCAGACTGGGCCGAGCGCTTTTTCGGCGATGTGGCGCCAAGGCCGGAGGAGGTGGCGCAACACGTGACGCCAGCAATCATGCCGGCGCTTCAACTATTGGTTGAGAAAATGGCGTCCTGCGCGTGGGACAAGCCGTCGATTGCCTTGGTCATCAAGGAAGTGTTGGCGGCGTGCGCGATCAAGATGCCGCAGCTGGCAATGCCAGTGCGGGTGCTCGTGATGGGCACGGCGCAAACACCATCGCTTGACGCGGTGCTGGAACTCAGCTCACGCGAGACAGTACTCAAACGATTGCGGAGAGCGTGATATTTCAAGCTATAATTTGAGGCTTGAAAGTTGAAAACGCCTGAAAGTTTTTTTGAGTCCGGCTTCTGCTGGGATCGAGGGGGTATAGCTCAGCTGGGAGAGCGCTTGCATGGCATGCAAGAGGTCAGCGGTTCGATCCCGCTTACCTCCACCAAAATTTTCAGGAAGGAAGTCCACAGGTTACGACCCCATCGTCTA
>CAIYMN010000252.1 GCA_903927295.1 uncultured beta proteobacterium
ACGATGTAACGGGACTCATCATCGCTCATGCTGACAATGCGGTTAAAACGATTGGGCAAGGCACTGTCGATAAAGCTCACAAGTTCCCGCTTGTCCTTGTCCCAGTAGGCATCCTGGGCCTTGTCAACCTCGCCGCTACCCGTCAGCCCGACGACCTCACCGGTCTTGCGCGAGTAGACCAGGCTACCTTCCATGTCACGCTGCCGGTCAGCCAGTTTGAGTGTCCGTTTAAGCGTTGGGTCGCTCAAGTCGACGCTAAACAGGGCGCGCCGCCCTTCATGATCGGCCAGCAGATACAACTCGTTGGCGTCCTTGCCGAACCCGAGTGGCGACAAACGGTCTTTGCTCAGCGCCTGGTAGGACCAGAGCTTTCGCCAGTTTTTTCCATCGGGGTCGCAAGCATGGATCTCGACCAAGGTCTTGTCCTGATACACACCCAGGCGTACCTGGTGACTGCGATCAACCATCCAGACACGGAACTTGTCACGCGAGCTGAAGATGTGGCTGCGCGTGCCGTTTTCAACATCCAGACTGACGACCGCCGGGCCCAGGTTGAACGAGGTTTTCTCCATGTTGCCGTTCGGATGGTCGCTCAGCGCCAACAGCACATGTTTGCCATTGTCTGGTTCGAAGTCCAGCACCTGATCCTGATACTGCGGCTGCAACTCTCCCTGAAAACTATTGGGCTTCATCAGGTTGATGACCTTGCTCCCATCGGCCTTGGCCGACAGCAGGCGTGTCTCGTAAGTTGCCACGCCGCCGACATTGCTGTCCCCCGTGACCCGTCGTTTACTGGGAAACATGGTGGCTACCAGCAGCCGGTCGTTACCAACCCAGCGCAGCCACCTGAAGCTGTATTCGCGGTTGTCACTGGACATGATGCTGACCCGCTTGCCGGGTGGTGCCAGATCCTGCACCAGAATCATGCTGGTACCCTGGTTGTTCACCAGCATGGCAACCTTTTGTCCATCAGGTGACAGAGTTGCCCTCTGGACGAGAGGCGGCGCAGCGAAGGCTTCAACCGGCAATCGAGGTGCGGCCCAGGTACACACGCCACTGAGCGACAGCACGCCACCGACAAGCCAACAAAAGGTCTTCATATTTCCTCCCTTGTGAACACCACAACGGCGCCTGCCGCTTCTGTTTTGAAGATCACCGGCGCAGTGTAATTGAACGCTTCCATTGCAAGCAACAGCAGGCAGCGCTGCACGGTGCGAGCCGAGGCGACCATGAGCCCTTAGTCGACTATCAGCGATACTTGGCTTGGAGCGCTTGAATCGCCGGGCGCTTCGCAGACCAAGACTTCCGATAATCAAGAGGAGAGACACCATGCGACTGTTTCCTGTTCTTCGGCTCGTCGTTATCACGCTGCTGGTTTCACTGCCTGCCCTCGGTTTTGCGCAGGCCTGGCCGAGCAAACCGATCAAGTGGATCATTCCTTATCCGCCCGGTGGCATCACCGACAGCGCCACGCGCATGGTGATTCAAAAAGTGCAGGAGCAAACCGGCTGGACCATCGTGGTAGAGAACAAGCCGGGCGCCAATTCCATTTTGGGTGCCGACATCGCGGCCCGCTCGGCACCTGACGGCTACACCTTTCTGACGGTGATCGGCGCGCACGCCGCCAATGCCACGCTTTACGCCGGCCGCCTGCCCTACGATGTGGTAAAGAGTTTCGCACCGGTGTCGCTGGTCGGCATTGCGCCCTTGGTGATGACAGTGACCAACAATTTCCCCGCCAAAGACATGAAGGAGTTGATCGCCTATGCCAAGGCCAACCCGGGCAAGGTCTCCTTCGGTTCCTCGGGTGTCGGCGCCGCAGCCCATCTGACGCAGGAGTTGTTCAAGCAGGTGGCCGGACTCGACATGATCCATGTGCCATACAAAGGCACGGCCCCGGCGCTGACTGAC
>CAIYMN010000253.1 GCA_903927295.1 uncultured beta proteobacterium
GACCATGTCTTTGTGCCGGTGGGCGACGGCGTGATCCTGGCCGGTGTTTACCGCGGCTTTGAAGACCTGTTGAAACTCGGCCGGATCCAGAAAATTCCCACCATCTGGGCTTGTCAGGCAGAGGGGTCGAGCGCCATTGCGCGGGCCCTGGCATCCGGGCGCGAGGGCGCGGACGCCTTTGCCACACCGATCTCGTCGCAAACGCTGGCCGATTCGATCGCGGTGGACGTGCCACGCAACGGACTGCACGCCCTGTCCAAACTGAAAAAATACAGCGGCCAGACCGTCGTCGTCTCCGACACCGAAATCCTTGCGGCCCAGAGAACACTGGCCGCCGGTTCGGGTCTTTTTGCCGAACCTTCTTCGAGCGCCGCCTTTGCCGGCTGGCTCAAAATGCGTCAATCAATTCCAGCGCAGGACCACTGCGTCCTTTTGATTACCGGCTCCGGTTTAAAGGACATCAAATCGGCAACGCTGGGGCTCGGACTGGAACCCTGAAAACACAAGGAACAAGAGCATGATCGACCTCAAAATCAACGCCGCACAGCGGAAAAAGAACATTGCACGGTGCCGCGACAAAGGCATCATCCTGCCAACCTATGCCCAGATGCGCGACCCGGGCAAGATTCCGGACGCGATCAAGAAGGAGCTCTCCAATATCGGTCTGTGGCAGGTGCATCCCAGAAACCTGTTTCGCATCAACTGGCACAACGAGCCGGTCGAGCAGGGCGGTAATTTTGGCGGCGTCAATTTTGTCGAACTGCCGCGCGCTATTACTGGCAGCAAAGCCCGCATCGTGGGCATTGTCGGCAAATGGTTTCCGACTGGCGCGCACAAGGTTGGTCCTGCCATCTCCTGCCTGCTGCCCGAACTCGTCACCGGGCGCTTTGACCCCGAAACCAAGAAGGCGGTCTGGCCCAGCACCGGCAACTACTGTCGAGGCGGCGCCTACATCTCGCGCCTGCTGTCCTGCCCCAGCGTGGCCATCCTGCCCCAAGGCATGTCCAAGGAACGCTTCGAGTGGCTGCGCACCATGGCCGAGGAAGTGATTGCCACACCTGGCTGCGAATCGAACGTGAAAGAAATCTTCGACAAGTGCATCGAGTTGGAGCGCACGCGCCCCGAGGCTGTCATTTTCAACCAGTTCGACCAGCTGCCCAATTCGCTCTGGCACTACAACGTGACCGGGCCAGCCATGGAAGAAGTATTCCGCAAGATTGCCAAGCCTGGCGATGTGGTCGCCGGTGCCGTGTTGTCCTCCGGCTCGGCCGGCACCATGGCCGCAGGATCCTATGTGCGCGACACTTTCCCGGGCGCCAAGGTTGGCGTGGCGGAAGCACTGCAATGCCCCACCATCCTGGAAAACGGTTTTGGCGACCACCGTATCGAAGGCATTGGCGACAAGCACATTCCCTGGATCCACAACATGCGCGAAACCGACGCCGCCATTGGTGTCGACGACGAGTTGCCAATCCGCTTCATCCGCTTGTTCAACGAACCGGCGGGCCAGAAGCTGCTGGCAGAAAACGGTGTCAGCAAGGACGTTCTGGAAAAGCTGGAATGGATGGGCATCTCGAGCATTGGCAACATGATCGGTGCCATCAAGTTCGCCAAGTA
>CAIYMN010000254.1 GCA_903927295.1 uncultured beta proteobacterium
CTAGCCCCTCCCAACAGGTATGCGCTAAGCAAGTATTGTTCGTTGTAAAAACGATCCTTCCATTCATCGGGATAGTCCCACGGCAGAAAGACATCGTGCAGCCCGTAAATTAGCCCCTTTGGCAAATTCTGCAGTATTTCAGTGAAAAATACAGTTACATCAGAATTGGGAAATGCCCTATGGCTATTGTCTACAAATAGGATGTCCTCAGATTCAAGCGACTCGAAAAATTCGGATGGGACATCCTCGCAGGGTGATCTGACTACCTGATCGCAAATGCTATCAATGTTTGCACGTGGAAATGGGTCGATGGAAATGATCTTTGTACGTAGCCCATGATCTTCAATTGCTTGGCGAGCAAACATGGTGGAATTCCCAGATCCAACTTCTACATAGTGCCGGGGATTGCTCTTAGCCAGCAAACCATAGAGGCTGATTGCATCCATCCCGGGAAACCAGCCATTGAGCCATGCTGGGGTGAGGCCTCCGTTCCGATTCGGTTGAGCCGAAATGGACTCGAAGAAGGAACCCAAATCTGTAAAGCTAGTCAACAAGGCAGAGTAACGCTCGGCACCTTGCGCGATCAATCCAAATATCTTAGATGTCGATGCTTTCCACTCTCTTCGACGAGGAAAATACGGATAGTCCAACTTGATCAGGCACCCTGCCTTTTCTAGCCGTGACAATGCCGACTCTGTTGCTGATTCAACACTACTCGCGGCGACAGTCGATTCATTCATGTCTAGAAAGTCACTTTGACCTTGTCCTCTGAAAACAGGCGCAGCGGCGATGCACACAGCGGTTAGGAATATGGCGGTCATTCCTATGGTGGTAACCATGGGTTTTGATGGTAGGTCGCCCGACAACGCAGCGTCTGTGCGGTGACCCACATAACGCCCCTGGTCAATACGGGCAACAAATGCGACAACAAATCACATCCGACGAGCCGCTTCCGCTGAACTAGTTGCCCTCGACTAACCGCTTGACCACAAGCCTCCGCAGGTTCCCCTGCTCCCACCCCCTGCGTCGGACACGCTGGGGGTTGCTGGGCCTTCCGCCTGTGGATTTTGTGGACCAGACAACGTGTCAAAGAAATGCTTTGGCTAGAACCTCAATTTCCCAGTTCTCAGAATCGGCAAGTCCGGGGAGCGAATAAGGGCTCGAACCAACCGCGCGAGGCGGGGTTGGGGCGGATGTTGGGACCGATTTCAAAAAGCGAAGCGTATGAGGCCCCGGCATCCGCCCCACCCCCGCCGTCCGAGGACCAACTAAGCCAGCGCAGCCTCGATGTCTGAGGCCAGACTCGCCGGGGTATCGGTGGGCGCGTAGCGCTTGAGCACGCTGCCGTCCTTGCCAACCAGAAACTTGGTGAAGTTCCACTTGATCGACTTGCTGCCCAGCAGACCCGGCGCCTCGGTGGCGAGCCACTGGTACAGCGGATGCGCCTTGGCGCCGTTGATATCGATCTTGGCCATCATGGGGAAGCTCACGCCGTAGTTCAGTTGGCAGAACTCGGCGATCTCGCCGTTGGAACCACTGTCCTGCGCGCCGAACTGGTTGCATGGAAAGCCCAGCACCACCAGACCCTTCTTGCCATAGGTCTTGTGCAGTTCTTCCAGACCGGCAAACTGCGGCGTGAAGCCGCAGGCGCTGGCGGTGTTGACGATCAGCATCGCCTTGCCCTTGAACTGGCTCAGGGCAACGGATTTGCCATTGATCTGCAGGGCTTCAAAATCGTAAACAGTGCTCATGGTTGCGGGCTCCTCAGCGTTTGCCGAACGATAGCACTGACAACAATGACGCAAGAACAATAAGGACACCACCGAGCAAGGTGCGCAGCGACAACTCACCACTGCCCAGCAACACTGAAGAGACGCTGGCAAACACCACTTCGGACAGCATGATGATGGAGGTGGTGCTGGCGTTCAGATGCGCAGCACCATACTGCAGTGCCAGATTGGCCGCCAGCATGGCCAGGCCGGTCAACAGGGCCAGTGCCGACCAGCTCAACTCAGGCGTTGGCAACGCAGCTACCAGGCCCCAACGCTGGCCCAGCAAGGCTGCGCCGGTGGCCATCAGGGTACCGCCGGCAAACATGGCGAGCATGCGCGCATCCCCCGGTGACTGGTTCAATTTGCGCAGCAGAATATTGGTCAGCGCAAAACACAGACCTCCGAGCAAGGCCAACCAGTCGGCCAGACTCTCCGGCAGCGGCCAGGACGAAGCCGAGGTCTTCAGAATGATCACGACACCCGTGAGCGCCAGCGCCAGTCGAAAGAGCGAACCGATGTTGGGCTTCTCACCCAGCAAGGGCCAGGCCAGCAGAACCACCCAGGCCGGCATCAGATAGAAGAGCAGCACGACGCGCACCACGTCGCCTATCGTCACGGCCCAATTGAAGCAGACATTGGTCAAGCCTGATGCAAACAGCAAACCCAATAGCTGCGGATGGCTGATCAAGCCGCGCCAGGCGGCGGGCCGCAATATCAGCAAACAGATCAATGCCATGCCCAGCGTCATGCTGGTGGCCCACAGCGGATGCAGGCCCTGACTTTGCAGCGAGCGAAAAGGCCACCAGGACAGTCCAAAGACAAAGGCGTTAAGAAGCAGCGCCGCAGCAGCCAGTGCTCGACTTGACATCAACCCTCAAGCTTGTCGTTGCGGGCAATCTCCAGCAAATGCTCCACCTCGGCGCGGTACACCACGCAGTTGCGACGATGCCAGCGCCTGATGAGCCACATGAAACCGGCGATCACCAGACCGAAAGCGGTGATGGCGGCAAAAGTCGGCAGGCCCAGACCGGTTGACAAACTGTAAGCGGCACCGAGCGCCAGAATACAGGCCTGTTCGTTGAAGTTCTGCACCGCAATCGAACGCCCGGCTCCCATGAGGTTGTGGCCACGGTGCTGCAACAGTGCATTCATTGGCACCACCAGAAAGCCGCCCAGCGCCCCGAGCAAAATCAGGAACGGCGCCGCGACCCAAACATTGGTTATGACAATCAGCATGATGATCAAGAGGCCCATGCCGATGCCCAGCGTGATCACGCGTGGTCCGTCTTCGAGCCGCATGCGCAGCGAGGCCACCACAGCGCCCACCGCCATGCCGATCGCCACCACCCCCTGCAGGGCTGAAGCCTGTGTCACCGAATAACCCAGCGCAGCGGCGGCCCAGGCCAGAACAATGAAGCGCAGATTGCCTGCCACGCCCCAGATCAGGGTCGTGGCGGCCAGGGAGATTTGACCCAGTCTGTCGCTCCACAAGCGCAGGTTGCAGGTCCAGAAGTCGGGCAGCAAGGACCCGATGCGCCGCGGCATGGGGCGCATTTCGACCCCGGTCAGAGGGATATGCGTGTTGAACCAGGCAGCAACCAGATAGACAAATATCAGGACGCTGATAGCGGCTTCGGGCGCCGAATCAATGCCGGTGTCAATCAGGGGAAAGTCAAAAGACAGGAGCATGGGCGAGAGCACCGACCCGACCAGTTGCCCGCCGAGCAGGACGCCCAGAATGATCGAAGCGATCGTCAGACCTTCAATCCAGCCGTTGGCCTTGACCAGTTGTGAGGCCGGCAGCAACTCGGTGAGGATGCCATATTTGGCCGGTGAGTAGGCTGCGGCACCGAGGCCCACTATTGCGTACGCCATCAGGGGGTGTGTACCAAACAGCATCAGCAGGCAACCCCCAACTTTGATGAAATTGCTGACAAGCATGACGCGACCTTTGGGCATGGAATCCGCGAAGGCGCCGACGAAAGGTGCAAGTATCACGTAGAACAGCGCAAACATCGGTACCAGTGCGGCTTGTTGCCATTCAGGTGCCTTGCTGCTCCGGAGTAACTGGACCGCTGCGACAAACAACGCGTTGTCCGCCAGCGAGCTGAAGAACTGCGCCGACATGATAATAAAAAAGCCGCGTTTCATTGTCTGCAGATGTGCATCAGCGTGGCTGACACGATGGAAGGAATATAGGGGTCTTGACAGGTCTTTTGACGATGCCGGGTTATAGCACGTCTGTAGCTGTCAAAATCGGGCCTGCTGTCCCTTATGCTTGCTAGCACCATGCCACGTCCGATTCTTGCCACCATCCATACCGCCGCCCTGCGTCACAACCTGGCACGCTGCCGCGCTCAGGTTGCAGACTCCCGGCTCTGGGCCATTGTCAAGGCCAACGCTTATGGGCACGGCATCGAACGCGCCTTTGAGGGCTTGCGCGCCGCCGACGGCTTTGCCCTCCTGGATCTGGATGAAGCGCAGCGCGTGCGCGACTTGGGCTGGCGCGGGCCGATCCTGTTGCTCGAAGGTGTTTTTGAGTTGCGCGACCTTGAGCTGTGTTCGCGACTGGACCTCTGGCACACGGTGCACTGCAATGAGCAGATTGACATGCTGGCCAGCCACAAGACCAATGTGCCACACCGGGTCTTTCTGAAGATGAACTCCGGCATGAACCGGCTTGGCTTCACACCCGAGCGCTATCGCAGCGCCTGGACACGATTGAATGCGCTGCCACAAGTGGATGAGATTTCACTGATCACGCATTTCAGTGACGCCGACGGCGAACGCGGTGTAGCCTCTCAGATGGGGGTTTTTGGGTCCGTCACCAGGGACCTGCCGGGTGAGCGCTCGGTCTGCAACAGCGCCGCCGTCTTGCGGCACAGCGAGTTTGGTTCTGACTGGGTGCGCCCGGGCATCGCCATTTACGGCAGTGCGCCAGACTCTCCGCAGAACAGCGCCAGGGACTGGGACTTGCAGCCCGCCATGACACTGGCGGCAAGAATCATCGCCACGCAGGATCTTGTGCCTGGCGACAGCGTGGGCTATGGCTCCACCTTTGTTGCCGATCACGCGATGCGCATCGGCATCGTCGCCTGCGGTTACGCTGATGGCTACCCCAGGGTCTGCCCCAGCGGAACGCCGGTTCTCATCGATGGCTTGCGCGGCTGTACCATGGGGCGCGTCAGCATGGACATGCTGGTGGTCGATCTGACGGCGTTGCCACAAGCCGGCTTTGGCAGCGAAGTGACGCTGTGGGGCCGCGCCAGCAACGCAGCAGTGCTGAGCATTGACGAGGTGGCACAAGGCGCCGGCACCGTCGGCTACGAGTTGATGTGCGCACTGGCGCCACGCGTACCGGTGCTGGTTGAAGCTTGACGCTGAACCAGCTTGAGTGCCTCAAACCACAGCACGCTGAGCAGGCCCAGGGCAGACGCCGTCAGCAGGTCGATGCCAGACAGCGGTGCAAAAAAGAACAGCTTGCTCAACCATGGCAGGTACAGCGTCAGCAGCAACAGGCCCAGCGTTACGGCGCACACAGTCCACAAGGTGCGATTGGGTACCCGCAGTGATGCCCATAGAGTCCCGCTACGCGAACGATTCGAGAAGATCAGCGCCAGGTTACCCATGACCAGCGTGCAGAACGCGAAAGCGCGTGCGCCTGTCTCACTCAACCAGCTTGCTGACCACATATAGGCTGCCATCACCACCAGCAGTACACCAACGCCCTGCAGCAAGGCCAGCAACAGGGTCACCCCGGCAAACAATGGTGCCTGTGCATCGCGCGGCGGACGCTGCATCACGTCCGACTCGGAGGGCTCGTTCTCGAACACCATGGAACACGCCGGGTCAATCACCAGTTCCAGAAAGGCAATGTGCAGCGGGAACAGCACCGTCGGCCAACCCAGCAGCACGGGCAACAGCGCCATACCGGCAATCGGCACATGGACTGCGAGGATGTAGGACATGGATTTGCGCAGGTTGTCGAAGATGCGTCGACCGAGTCGAACGGCGCGCACGATGGAAGCAAAGTTGTCGTCCAGCAGCACAATCGCCGCCGCCTCGCGCGCCACATCGGTGCCACGTCCGCCCATCGCCACACCGACGTGCGCAGCCTTCAGGGCCGGCGCATCGTTCACGCCATCGCCCGTCATGGCAACGATCTCGCCATTGGCCTTGAGCGCCTGCACGATGCGCAACTTTTGCTGCGGAGCAATGCGGGCACACACGCTGACCCGTTTCATGCGCTGCTGCAGCTCTGCATCGCTCATGGCGTCCATCGCTTCACCCGTCAACATCTGATCGGCCTGGCTGACATCAAGCTGCGCTGCCTTGGCGATGGCATGAGCCGTTGCCGGATAGTCACCGGTGATCATCACGACGCGAATGCCCGCGCTACGGCATTGCTCAACTGCCGCCACAATCTCCGGCCGCAGCGGATCGGCAAGCCCGAGCAAACCGATGAATTCAAAATCAAAATCGTGCTCGATGGCGGGCCACTGCTGGCCAACAAAGCGCGCCTGCGCTACGCCCAGAACACGCAGACCCTGCGCCGCCATGGTCTGCGCCGCTGCCGCGACGCGCGCCTGCGCTGCGTCATCGAGATGGCACAGGTCGATGATGGCCTCTGGCGCGCCTTTGGCTGCTACCACGTGGGCGTCACCCTCGGTCGAGCGCCAGACATGCGACATGGCACGCAACTCGGGAGTCAGACCATACTCCTGCAACAAGGCCCAGTCGCGATGCAGGTGCTCGGTATCTTTCAGGAAGTGCTGTCCGAGACGATGGAACGCCTTCTCCATCGGATCGAAAGGTTCTGCCACGCTGGCCAGAATCGAATACTCCACCAAGGTATGAAACGCTTCCGGCAACTCCGCCGTGCCGCCATAGTTGATTGACAGGTGCTCGCCCGCCGGTGCTTCACCCTGCGCATAAAGCTGCGCCACGGTCATGCGGTTTTCGGTCAGGGTGCCGGTCTTGTCGGCGCACAACACGGAGGTGGCACCCAGTGTCTCGATCGCCGCAATGCGCCGGGTCAACACCTTTTGCTTTGACAGACGCCAGGCCCCCAGCGCAGGCAGCACGGTCAGCACGACAGTGAACTCCTGCGGCAGCAAAGCCATGGCCAGTGCAATGCCGGCCAGCAGTGCGCCAAGCCAGTCGCCGCGCAACCATCCGTAAGCAAGAATCATGAACAGGCTGGCGCCCAGCGCGATCAGGGCCAGCACCTTGACCAATCTGGCGGTCTGCTTCTTTAACGGCGAGCGCTCACCGGTCAGCGCTTCAAGCGCACTACCGATATGGCCGATCTCGCTGCGTGCACCGGTCGCCGTAACAAGTGCCGTGCCATGTCCGTTGACTATCAGGGTGCCGGAAAACAGGGCCGACTCCAGCCCCTTGAGTACGGGCAGCGCTTCACCTGTCAATAGTGACTCGTCGACCTGCATGTCGCTGCCACTCAACAGTACGGCATCGGCAGCGATCCGGTCACCTTCGGCCAGCACGAGGATATCGCCACACACCACGTCGGCACCAGCGATGCGCTGCGGCTTTCCATCGCGCAGTACCAGCGCGCGTGGGCTGGTGAGCTCGCGCAAGGATTGCAGGGCATGCTCTGTCCGTCCCTCCTGGTACAAAGTCAGTGCCAGCACCACCAGCACCAGGCCAAACAGGATCAAACCCTCCTGCAGATCACCCAGCACGAGATAGAGAGCGCCGGCCACCAGCAGCAGCATGAACATCGGCTCCTGCAGCGTCTCGCGCGCAATAGCGCGCAAGCCGCGCCGCTGCTCGCCGGGCAGCACGTTGGGGCCATCGTCGCGCAGACGCTGTGCTGCTTGCGCCGCCGTCAGCCCTGCATCGGGCGTCGGTAGATCCACTGTTTTGCTCCTTCAACCATCGCGTTTCAGCTTACACCCAATGGATGCTTCAGACCGTGCGATAACGCACATCAAGCGCAGACGCAAGTCAGTACAGCCCGCGCATCCGGGCCTGCAACCTTGAGAGGCCGAGCAGCGCATCAGTGAAAGGCGTGGCGACGCCGGTCAGGGCACCGAGTTCCTTGACCACCGTCACCAGGGCATCAATCTCCAGCGGCTTGCCGGCTTCAAGATCCTGCAGCATGGAGGTCTTGAAGGCACCGAGCTTGCGTGTGACGGCGTGACGGTCTTCGGGCTGCTGCGCGATCGGAATGCCGATGTGTGCCCCGATTTCTCTGGCCTCCAGCATCACGCTGGAAACAAAAGCGCGCACCAGGTCGTCGTCCAGAATCCGGTCCGTTGTGGCTCCGGTGAGGGCGCTGATCGGATTGACCGTCATGTTGCCCCACAGCTTGTACCAGACGTCCTTCTGAATCTGCTCGGAGACGCTGGACTCGAAGCCGGCCGCCTGCAGCAAGGCCGCAAGTCGCATCACCCGCTCACTCGGCTGCCCGCAGGGCTCGCCGACAATCAGTTTGTTGCCGAAGTGATGCTGCGCATAGCCCGGCTCAGTGGTGCAACTTGCGTGCACGACGCAGCCAATGACGCTGGTTCCCGGGATCGCATGGCCGATCTCCGCCGTGGCGTCCACCGCGTTGAGAACAGTCCCGGCAAAGCGGCCGCCAAAGCCCTGAAAGAACCACCACGGCACGCCATTCATGGCGCTCAGCACCACCGTGCCAGGGCCAACCAGCGGCTTGATGCGACGCGCGACGTCAAGCAAGCCCGTTGCCTTGACGGCAACGACCACCAGGTCTTGCACGCCCAGGTCAAGCGGGTCTGCGCTGGCGTGCACCGGCCATGCACTCTCCACGCCGCCTTCGCGCAGGCGCAGGCCGTGGCGCTGCAACGCATCGAGCGTCGCGCCGCGTGCCACCGCGCTAACGCGGCATCCGGCGGCGGCCAGTCGCGCACCGATCCAGCCGCCGATGGCGCCGGCACCGTAAATACAGGCCCTGTTGAAATATTCAGAAGTCATCGTGAAACTGCTTTTCTCTTTTGCCCTAAGACTGCCTTAAGGCGCCGCGCCGAAGATAGCGGCATTGATTTACTTTACCAGAGAGGTTTGCCATGAATTCATCCCTGCGCCTGTTCATTCGCCAGTTCCTCGGTGTGCTGCTGGCCGCGCTGGTTCCAGTGGTTCTTGTTGCGTTTCTTTCAATTCCCTATTCCCTGGGCGGACATCCTGGCGATGACCGCACTGTGGCCGCGCCTGTCAGTCAGCACATGACCTGATCGCCGGACTGCCCTAAACTCGGCGCATTATGAAATTTACGGAAATGTCGGAGGACGCCGAAGACGCAGAGCACAGCCCGGCCGAGCGCATTGCGGCGGCGTCGCGCAGCACCTGGGTCAGCGTCGGGGTCAATCTGGTCCTGACGATTGCACAGGTTGTCGTTGGCGTATTGGCCAAATCTCAGGGCTTGATTGCCGACGGCATCCATTCGCTGTCGGATCTGGTAGCGGACTTTGTCGTGCTGCTGGCCAGCCATCACAGCAAGAAGGACGCCGATCTTGACCACCCCTACGGCCATCAGCGTTTTGAGACTGCCGCCTCGCTGGTACTTGGTACCTTGTTGCTGGTGGTAGGTGTTGGCATGCTTTGGTCGGCCGCGCGCAAGCTCGAAGCACCCGAAACGGTGCAAACCGTTCACATCATTGCCTTGTGGGTGGCAGGCGGCGCCCTGATCGCCAAGGAACTCCTGTTCCGCTACATGTTGTCGGTTGCCAAGCGCGTCAAATCAAGCATGCTGGTAGCCAACGCCTGGCACGCACGCTCTGACGCCGCCTCATCGCTGGTAGTGGGCGTAGGCATCATCGGCAATCTCGCTGGCTACCCAATACTGGACCCGATCGCCGCGCTGATTGTGGGCTTTATGGTCACCAGGATGGGATGGGGCTTTAGCTGGGACGCCTTGCATGACCTGATGGATCGGGCAGTGGATGAACAGGAGGTGCAGGCGATCCGGACAACCCTGCTGGAAACACCCGGTGTCAGCGATGTGCACGACGTGCGCACGCGCAAGATGGGCGACATGATCGTGGTCGATGCACACATCGAGGTTGACGCAAACATCACGGTCGAAGCGGGCCACGATATTGCGGTCCAGGCCCGCCAGAGGGTGCTGCAACACCATCGCGTACTGAACCTGATGACGCATGTGGACCCCTGGCACCGCCCGGATCTGGATCATGCCCGCCCGGAAATCAAAATGCCCACATTTATGAGGCTACTCTAGTTTATAGACCTAAGTTAGGTTTGAAAGTTGTAGTTAGCATATTAATCGTTATTTTTCAACAAGTTAGATTATTCCATAGTATGATGCGCTTCACCAGCTTATCCCTTGTGTGTTGAATGCCAACCAGAATTGACCCCCTGAAGGCAGTTTTTTTCATCCAAATTTGACCCCTGTTAGAAGCACTGTGCGTACGAAGTTATGCACAGGAGAAACAGGAGTGATCAAAGTGGGAACATTGGCAA
>CAIYMN010000255.1 GCA_903927295.1 uncultured beta proteobacterium
GAGTAAACGGTCTGGATCGAATCGATCACCGCGATGTCGGGCTGCGTCGCCTCCAGCGTTGCCAGAATCCGCTCCAGCTGAATTTCCGCCAGCACTTTCACCTGGCTGTTGTTCAGGCCCAGGCGGCGCGAGCGCAGCGCCACCTGGGCGCCGCTTTCTTCGCCCGTCACGTAGAGCGTGCTTTGACCACTGCGCTGCAGTGAGTCGAGCGCTTGCAGCAGTAATGTGGACTTGCCTATACCGGGGTCGCCGCCAATCAGCACAACGCCGCCTTCCACCATGCCGCCGCCCAGCACGCGATCAAGTTCCTCATGGCCAGTGGGAGTGCGAGCCATGTCCACCGCTTCAATTTCGCCCAGGGTGGCGACTTCAGTGGTTCTGGCGAGCGAGGCAAACCGGTTCTTCGCCGGAGCTGTGCTTTCTGGAAGCGACTCCACGAGTGTGTTCCAGGCGTTGCAGCTCGGGCACTTGCCCAGCCATTTGGGACTGGTGCCGCCGCAGTCGGAGCAGACGTAAACCGTTTTTTCCTTGGCCATCGTCGTCCTTTCAAGCACCTATTGAGCGGTCCGAAACTCGCAAAATCCGAATCCCAGGGGTGCGTGGGCCATGGGCGCCGCATTGGATGACTCCGCGAATGTCCCCCGGCCTACGGCCTCCGCCTTTATTTGGCAAAACCCCAAGTCCACGCTGCGTCACCCACCGCAGCGCCCACGGCAACGAGCGTCTGTGGTTCGTGCACTTCGAATACCAATACTGCAAGCAAGATCGGGCTGGTGGGGCACTCAGCGCAGCGGCATAAAGGAGGAGTCCGCGGGA
The DNA here is from genome assembly GCA_903927295.1 of uncultured beta proteobacterium. GTDB lineage: Bacteria > Pseudomonadota > Gammaproteobacteria > Burkholderiales > Burkholderiaceae_C > Rhodoferax. The sequence continues at coordinate 817 of CAIYMN010000255.1, forward strand.
CGGGGGACAGCCGCGGAACTGAGCGCCACAGCGGCCCGATCCACCCTGCACGCTGAGCGGAGTTAGGCCTGTCATCATTTTGGGAAAGATCCATCGTCGTTGATCAAGCCACTGACGACATGCCCGGAGGGAACATGCATGGATGCCAAGGCTACGTGGCCGGTCTGGTCGTCAAAAAAGAAATCCGGCGCGAATTCGCGCAAGAATTCGCCCTTCGGCAGACCGCCCAGGAACATCGCCTCGTCAACCTCGATATTCCAGTCCATCAGGGTGCGGATAGCCCGCTCGTGCGCGGGCGCACTGCGCGCAGTCACCAGCGCCGTGCGCAGACGCATGCTCGGCGTGCTCTCCTTCTGCAGGCGTTTGAGGGCATCCAGCAGCGGCTTGAAGGGGCCCGCCAGCAGCGGTTGCAGCACCTTGTCCTGCTCGTGCTTCTGGAAAGCGCGCAGGCCCTGGCTCTGGTAGACGCGCTCGGCCTCGTCGCTGAACAGCACGGCGTCACCGTCAAACGCAATCCGCACCTCGCCGGGGTAGGCGTCGCTGGCATGGGCTGATTGCGGATAGACCTGCGCCGCAGGTACCCCGGCGTCCAGCGCAGCGCGCACATCGCTCAGATGCGTGCTCAGGAACAGGTTGGCGTGCAGGGGTTTCAGGTAGCGCCAGGGCGGCTGCCCGCGCGTAAAGCTGCCGCGCTCGATCAGCAGGCCGTAGTGCTGTGCCGAGCGAAAGACGCGCATGCCCGAGACCGGGTCGTTGCGCGACAGGATCACCACTTCCACGCGCTGCGCCGCGCCTTCCAGCGGCGTCTGATTGAAGGCCAGCAATTTCTTTACCAGTGAGAACGCGACGCCGGGTTTGGCAGGCGTGTCCAGCCTTTGCAGTTGCAAGGCCATGTAGGCGCGGTCGTCGCTTTGCTCGAAGACCAGGTTTTCCTCCTCGAAGTCAAACAGCGCGCGGCTTGAAATCGCCACCACCAGTTTGCCTTCCAGGGAGGTGCTCATGATTGCAGGAACATCCGGTACACCGGGTTGCCCGTTTCTTCCACGCAGGGGTAGCCCAGCGTTTTGAGGAACTTGTTGAAGGCGTCGTCGTCCGCCTTCGGCACCTGCAAGCCGACCAGAATGCGGCCATAGTCGGCACCTTGGTTGCGGTAGTGAAACAGACTGATATTCCAGCCCGGGCGCAACAGACTCAGGAACTTGAGCAGCGCGCCGGGCCGTTCCGGAAAGACAAAACGCAGCAAGCGCTCGTCTTGTGCCAGTTTGGAGTGGCCGCCGACCATATGCCGAATGTGTTCCTTGGCCAGTTCGTCGTGCGTCAGGTCCAGCGTCTTGAAGCGGTGCTTGTCGAAGTTGGCGGCGATCTTGCCCGATTCGCCTTTGCCGTGCGTCGTCAGACCGACAAAGACGTGGGCATTTGCCGCGTCGCTGATACGGTAATTGAATTCGGTAACGTTGCGCGGACCACCCGGAAGGTTGCCTATCAACTCGCAAAAACGCTTGAAACTGCCGCGTTCTTCTGGGATGGTCACGGCAAACAGAGCCTCGCGTTCCTCACCCACTTCGGCGCGCTCGGCGACAAAGCGGAGGCGGTCAAAGTTCATGTTGGCACCGCACAAGATGGCGGCGTAGGTTTCGCCCCGGGTCTTGTGGGTGGCCACGTACTGCTTGATCGCCGCCACTGCCAGCGCGCCGGCGGGCTCGACGATGCTGCGGGTATCCACAAACACGTCCTTGATGGCGGCGCAAACTGCGTCTGTGTCAACGAGGATGTAGTCGTCAACCAGCTTGCGTGCCGTCCTGAACGTTTCTTCACCTACCAGCTTCACGGCGGTGCCATCCGAGAACAGTCCGACATCGTTCAGCGTCACGCGTTTCCTGGCCGTCACCGACTGCATGAAGGCGTCGGAGTCGTTCATCTGCACGCCAATCACCTTGATCTCCGGGCGCACTGCCTTGATGTAGTTGGCTACACCCGAGATCAGACCGCCGCCGCCAATGGCAACAAACACCGCGTCCAGGCGGTTCGTGCCTAGTCCCTGCAACTGGCGCAACATCTCCATCGCAATCGTGCCCTGACCCGCGATCACGTCGGGATCGTCAAACGGATGCACAAAAGTCAGGCCCTGCTTTTTTTCCAGCGTTGCGGCGTGCGCATAGGCGTCCGAATAGCTGTCGCCAAAGAGCACCACCTCGCCGCCGAAGTGGCGTACCGCGTCAACCTTGACCTGGGGAGTCGTGGTCGGCATCACGATGACGGCGCGCGCGCCCAGTTTGTGGGCGCTCAGGGCCACCCCTTGCGCATGGTTGCCGGCGGAGGCGCAGATCACGCCTTTCTTCAGTTGCTCTGGGGACAGGTGTGCCATCCGGTTGTAGGCGCCACGCAACTTGAAGCTGTGCACCGCCTGCTGGTCTTCGCGCTTGAGCAGCACGGTGTTGTGCAAGCGCCGGCTCAGGGCCCTGGCCGGCTCCAGCGGCGTTTCGACCGCTACGTCATAGACGCGCGCCGTCAGGATTTTCTTCAGATAGTCGGCAGGGGTCAGGTGGTGGGTCTTCATGGCAGTGCAATGATAAGCTCAGCGCTGCAGGCAAGGATTTCAACATGGACAGCGCAAAGGCGGGTAGCAGCATGGAATGCACAGTGAGTTGGACCGGGGCTCTGGGCACACGCTCGGGCATGGGCTTCGTCGCGGAAACCGGCAGCGGTCACACGCTGGTGATGGACGGTGCGCCGGATGCTGACAAGCCGGACCACGGTGGCCAGAACCTGGCAGCGCGCCCACTGGAGACGGTGCTGGCTGGTACTGGAGGTTGCACCGCTTATGACGTCGTGCTGATTCTGCGGCGTGGACGCCACGATGTGCGCGGCTGCAGCGTCAAACTGACGGCTGAGCGTGCAGCAATCGACCCCAAGGTGTTTACCCGCATCCACATGCATTTCAGCGTGAGTGGCAAGGCGCTGCCAGCAGCGGCGGTAGAGCGTGCCATTGCCATGAGCCACGAGAAATACTGCTCGGCCAGCATCATGCTGGGCAAGACCGCGGAGATCAGCACGAGTTTTGAGTTGCTGGAAACATGATCGTCATCCCGGCCTACTTCACTGTCATCCCGGACTCGATCCGGGATCGAGTGCTACGCCAATTCTGGATTGCGGATCAGGTCCGCAATGACAAGGGGGCCGCAATTACTCAGGCGCTTGTCAGATCCGGTGTGCCACCGTGGTCATGACTTTGGCAGCGAGCGTCATCAGCGTCTTGACGGGCGCTGGCAACTCGGCCGCTCCGGCATGCCGGGCATCCAGCGCGTGCCGTGCTTCGTCATCCTTCATCTGCGCGACGATGGCGCGCGAGGCGTGGTCCTGGGCGGGCAGGCTTGTGAGGTGACTCTGCAGATGCGCTTCGACCTGGTTTTCGGTTTCCACGACAAATCCCAGACTGAGGCGGTCGCCCAGTCGTCCGGCAATCAGGCCAAGCCCGAACGCAGCGGCGTACCAGAGTGGGTTGAGCAATGACTTGCGCTGGCCCAGTTCAGACAGACGCTGCTCGGTCCAGGCCAGGTGATCTGTTTCCTCAGCACTGGCACGCAGGAAGTGGGATCGGAGACCAGGATTGCTGGTGGCAAAGGCCTGCGCCGTGTAAAGCGCCTGGGCACACACTTCACCCACATGGTTGACGCGCATCAAGGCGCCCGATTGCGCCTTCTCGGTATCTGTCAGTACCGTGTCCTGCGTTGAGAGCGTCGGACAGGCCTGACTGGCGCGTGGCGTGGCAAACAGAGTGCGCAGTGCGGCGTCGGCGGTGCTTAGCAGGAGATCCATGGGTCCATTGTAAAACGCCAGGCATGAGCGACTGGCCTGATTGTTGCTTGTTCTTTGATCGCAGCCTGCACCGTGTCAGACTGTATCGACTTGTTGCAAGCCCACAACGAAAGCGCCAGCTTTGCCAAAGTTTACCGGGGTTTTCTTTGCCAAGGACGTCCGGCTCTGGTTCAATTCCCCTAACTTCCTGAAATAGGAGGTTGGCCCGGGGTCCGAAAGTATCAAACCGGCGCCCTATGTTTAACCTTGGAGTAAATTTACATGACAAGATCCCTCATTGCTCTGGCTGCCCTGGCTGTAGTCGGCGCTGCTTCCGCACAAGTAAACGGCTTTGCCGCTGGCAGCGGCTCGTCGGTCACGGTTTTTGGCGTAGTTGACGCGACTGTTGCTATCGGCAACGGTGACACTGCCAACAAGACCCAACTGACCAATTCTGGCTACAACAGCAGCCGCTTGGGTTTCAAAGGCGTTGAAGACATGGGCGGCGGCCTGAAGGCCAGGTTCTGGCTGGAAGCTTCTGTGGCGAACGACAACGGCGCTGGCGGTGCTACCAACGTGAACAACCAGGCAACTGGTGGTGCGCTGGCTGGCATGAACGGCAGCCAAGGCCTGGCTTTCGGCCGCAGCTCGTGGGTCGCTTTGAATGGCGGCTTCGGTGAAGTTCGCCTGGGCCGTGACTACAGCCCGCAATTCTGGACCCTGACCGTGTACGATCCGTTTGGTACCAACGGTGTTGGCACGACTCAGACCCTGAACAGCAGCGCCGGTGGTGTCGTCACCGTCCGCGCTTCGAACAGCGTTGCTTACATCACACCGAGCATGAGCGGGTTTGTCGTCTGGGGGATGATGTACTTTGGTGAGAACGCGTCCAACGCCGCTTCGCAAGCTGGTGACGGCGCCGCCATCCGCGCTCAATATGACATGGGTCCTCTGAGCCTGGCAGCTGCTTACTCCAAGACCACGACGGGTGCTGGCACCGATGTACAAACCACCAACTTTGGCGCTTCGTATGACATGAAGGTTGCTCAGTTGATCGCTCACTGGAACAAGGATGCCAACACTGGCGCCGCTGACCAGACCGGTTACCTCGTTGGTGCTTTGATTCCCGTCGCACCCGCCGGTACCGTTCGTGTTGCTTACTCCACTTCGGACAACGGCACTGCCAAGACCAACAAGTTCGCTCTGGGTTATGTCTATGACATGAGCAAGCGCACCGCTCTGTACGGCACGTTCGCCAGCCTGTCCAACTCCGGCGGCGCTGCTCAAGCTCTGAACGGTGCTGTGACTCCGGCCAATGGTTCGTCCACTGGCTTTGATCTGGGTATCCGTCACGCTTTCTGATCCAGCGCTGACGCAAGTCAGTTAAGGACCTAAAAGTCAAAACCCCGCTGCGGTAACGTGGCGGGGTTTTTTTATGGGCGGGGCGCCGGCATGAGGCTTGCTCTGTTAAATTCTGGCTTTCCCTGGCTCTGATTAATGTTTGCTTTTATTCTTCGTCGATTGATCCAGGCCATGGTGGTGATGGTAGTGGTGGCGTTTATCGCCTTCATGCTGTTCCAGTACGTGGGCGATCCTGTTGTGTTTTTGCTTGGGCAGGATGCCAAGCCGGACCAGATACGCCAGTTGCGCACCGATTTGGGTCTGGACCAGCCGTTTTTTGTTCAGTTCTGGCATTTCCTGCTCAATGCGTTGCAGGGCGAGTTCGGCCTGAGTCTGCGTCAAGGCGCCAAGGTCTCACGCCTGATTTCAGAGCGCCTGCCAGCGACGCTGGAACTGGCACTGGTGGCGGCAACGCTGGCCTTGTTGATTGGCGTGCCGCTGGGGGTTTACTCAGCACTGAAACGCGGTACGTTCCTGAGCCAGTTGTTCATGACGATCTCCCTGCTGGGCGTCTCGCTGCCTACTTTTCTTATCGGTATTCTGGTGATCCTTGCGTTCTCTGTCGGCCTGGGCTGGTTCCCCAGCTTTGGCCGTGGTGAAGTTGTGCAGTTGGGCTGGTGGCAAAGCGGTCTTTTCACGCTGGACGGCTGGCACCACATGGTCTTGCCTGCCATCACGCTGGCCGTGTTCCAGTTGACACTCATCATGCGTCTGGTCCGCGCTGAAATGCTGGAGGTTTTGCGCACCGATTACATCCGCTTTGCCCGGGCCCGGGGTTTAAGCAGCCGGGCCATCCACTTTGGTCATGCCCTGCAAAATACCCTGGTACCTGTGATCACCATCACCGGTCTGCAACTTGGGCAACTGATTGCCTTTGCCATCATCACGGAGACGGTTTTTCAGTGGCCCGGCATGGGGCTCCTGTTCATTCAGGCGGTCACTTTTGCCGATATTCCGGTCATGGCCGCCTACTTGTGCCTGATTGCGCTGATCTTTGTGCTGATCAATCTGGTGGTTGATCTGCTTTATTTTGTGGTTGACCCGCGCCTGCGCGTGGGCCGGGCGGGAGGACATTGATGGAGGCAACTGGCCCCTATTCGACACTCAAGGTCCAGGGTCGTGCGTTTGCGCAGATTGCCGCCTTTCACCCCGAAATTACCGCTTTGCGGCGTGACCTGCACGCCCATCCGGAACTCGGCTTTGAAGAGGTTTACACGGCCTCACGGGTGCAGGAAGCCTTGAAGCAATGCGGCGTTGACGAGATTCACTCGGGGATCGGAAAAACAGGCGTCGTCGCGCTGATCAAGGGTCAGCGCAACAGCAGTGGAAAAATGATGGCGCTGCGCGCTGACATGGATGCACTGGCCATGACCGAACACAACGATTTTTCATGGAAGTCAGCCCATGCCGGCCTGATGCACGGCTGCGGTCATGACGGCCACACAGCCATGCTGGTAGGGGCAGCGCGCTATCTGGCCCAGACGCGCAACTTTGACGGCACGGCAGTGCTGGTTTTTCAACCCGGCGAAGAAGGTTTTGCCGGCGCCAAGGCGATGATTGAAGATGGTCTGTTTGAGCGTTTTCCGGCGCAGTCGGTGTTCGGCATGCACAACTGGCCCGCCATGCGTCCTGGTACGGTGGGCGTCAACCCCGGCCCCATGATGGCAGCCGCTGACCGCATCACCATCGAGATTACTGGCAAGGGCGGTCATGGCGCGCACGCTTACCAGACCGTGGATCCGGTGCTCGTGGCGGCCCACATCATCACGGCAGTGCAAAGCATTGTGTCGCGCAACGTCAGGCCGATTGACAACGCCGTCATCAGTCTGTGCGCGATGCGCGCCGGCGAACTTGGTGCCATGAGTGTGATACCGGGCAGTGCGACCCTGGTCGGTACGGTGCGCACCTTCAACCCGCAGGTGCAAGCGATGGTGGAGCGACGTCTTTCTGAAATGTGCAGCGCGGTAGCTCAGGGTTTTGGCGCAAGTGCCACGGTTCTGTATGAACGCTCCTACCCGGCAACCATCAACACGGCGGCAGAGGCGCGTTTTGCTGCTGACGTGGCGCAGAGCCTGGTGGGTGCCGAGTGCGTCGTGCGTGATCTGGAGCCCAGCATGGGGGCGGAAGATTTTTCCTTTATGCTGCAGGTCAAGCCCGGTGCCTATATGCGCATCGGCCAAGGCGTAGAGGGTGGGGTTGGCAGTTGTTTCCTGCACAATAGCAGGTATGACTTCAATGACGAGATTCTGCCGTTGGGGGCAGCTTTGCATGCCAGTCTGATCGAGCAAGGAATGCCGATTTGAAGGCCTTATTTTGATGGTGACTAAATGGAGACTAGTATGAAATTTGGAACAAAAACGATTCTGACGCCAGTTGCCTTGGCTGTGGCAACAATGAGCCTGGTGGCGTCTGCGACGACGCTGCGCATTGGCAACCAGGGCGATGCGCTGTCGATGGACCCGCATTCACTCAACGAGTCGTTGCAGCTGACCGTGACCGGAAACGTCTTTGAGCCGCTGGTGACACGGGGTCGCGACTACAAACTCACACCAGGCCTGGCGACTGACTGGAAGCAGACGGGACCCACCGTATGGCGTTTCAACCTGCGCAAGGGCGTGCAGTTTCATGACGGCACGCCCTTTACTGCAGACGATGTGATCTTCAGCTACGAGCGCGCCAAGGACGACGGCTCGGATATGAAGAGCTACGTTGGTCAGATCAAGGAAGTGAAGAAGATCAACGACCATGCGGTTGATTTCATCCTGAACGCGCCCTTTCCCATCCTGCCGGATCTGTTTACGGGCTGGCTCATCATGAGCAAAAAATGGTGCGAAACAAATCAGGCCACGAAACCGGTGGACCGGCGCAAGGGTATTGAAAACGCGGCCTCCTTCCGCGCCAACGGCACCGGCCCCTATCGCGTCCGTGAACGCCAGCCAGGGGTGCGCACAACTTTTGTTCGCAACGGCAACTATTGGGGCAAGATTGACGGCAACGTCGATGAGGTGATCTTTACGCCAATCGGCAACGATGCTACCCGTGTGGCGGCCTTGCTGTCAGGCGAACTTGATGTCATGGAGCCCGTGCCAGTGCAGGACGTGGACCGCATCAAGGGCAACGCCAAACTCAAGGTGCTGCAGGGCCCTGAGTTGCGCGTCATCTTTCTGGGCATGGACCAGAAGCGCGATGAATTGCTCTTCTCCAACGTGAAAGGCAAGAACCCGTTCAAGGACAAACGTGTGCGCCAGGCTTTTTTCCAGGCGATTGACATTGACGGCATTCAGAAGACCGTGATGCGCGGCGCTTCCACACCGGTTGCGCTGATGCTGCCGCCCCAGGTCAACGGTTACATGCCCGATCTGGGCAAACGCCTGCCGTATGACGTTGAGGGGGCCAAGAAATTACTGGTCGAAGCGGGTTATCCGGCCGGCTTTGAAGTGAAGATGAACTGCCCGAACGACCGCTATGTGAACGACGAAAGAATTTGCCAGGCGGTGGCGGCCAATCTGTCCAAGATTGGCGTCAAGATCAATCTGGAAGCTGAAACCAAGGGCACTTATTTCCCCAAGATCCTGAGCCGCAACACCAGCTTCTACATGCTGGGCTGGACAGCCAGTACGGTCGATGTGCATAACGTGCTCTACCCCATCATGTCGTCGCCGGGTGATGGCGGTCGCGGTCAGTTCAACCTGGGTGCGTACAGCAACGCCAAGGTGGATGAACTGACGCAGAAGGTGGGTTCCGAGACGGATCTGAAAAAGCGCAATGAGATGATTCACGAAGCGCTGAAAATTCACCAGGATGAGATTGGCCATCTGCCACTGCATCAGCAGGCTCTGAGCTGGGCCATGAAGAAGAACATCGATGTGGTGCAGTTGCCCGGCAATGAAATGCCGTGGAAATTCATCAAAGTGAACCCTTGAACCAGGACGCCCGGGCCGGATGAAAAAGTGGTTGTTTCGGCTCGGCGATAGCGATATTGGCTACAGCTTTCGCAACTCTCCGGTTGCGATGACTGCGGCCGGTATTGCGTTTGTTTGCATCTTTTGTTCCGTCTTCGCCAACTGGGTGGCGCCGCACAATCCGTTTGACCTCAGCACGCTCGAGTTGAGTGATGCACGCTTGCCACCAGCATGGGACAAGTTGGGTAGCCTCAAGTACCTGCTGGGCACCGATGATCAGGGGCGCGACATTTTGTCTGCCTTGATGTTCGGCGCCCGCATTTCACTGGCCGTCGGTCTGGCTTCGGTCGCGCTGTCTGTTTTGATTGGTGTGACGCTGGGTCTGCTGGCGGGTTTTCTGGGTGGCTGGGTCGATGCGCTGTTGATGCGCTTGTGTGACGTCATGCTCTCGTTTCCGGCGATCCTGGTGGCCTTGTTGATTGCCGGGGTAGGACGCGCCCTGTTCCCGAGCGCGCAGGAATCGCTGGCTTTCTTCGTCCTGATCATCTCGATCACGCTCACCGGTTGGGTCCAGTACGCGCGTACGGTCCGTGGCTCCACCCTGGTGGAGAGGCACAAGGAATACGTGCAGGCAGCCCGTGTGACCGGGGTGTCGAGCCTGCGCATCATGCGGCGTCACGTTTTGCCCAATGTGCTCGGACCCGTGCTGGTGCTGGCGACAATTCAGGTCGCTACGGCCATCATCATCGAGGCAACGCTTTCCTTTCTGGGCGTTGGTGCGCCGCCAACCGCACCTTCGCTTGGCACGCTGATCCGGGTCGGTAACAACTACCTTTTTTCCGGTGAATGGTGGATTACCGTGTTCCCGGGTGTGATGCTGATCCTGATTTCGTTGAGTGTGAATCTGCTGGGCGACTGGCTGCGCGATGCGTTGAATCCAAAACTACGATGAAAGATATGGCCCCCACGCTTGTCGCTTCGTGTGCTGCGCTGCCCCCCGAGGGGGCCGTGCCTTGCTTGGGGCGGCCCGGCGCTGCGGCTTATGACCTGCCAAGCGATAGTCGCTGATATGAGTTTGCTACAGGTAAAGAACCTAGTCGTTGAGTTCCCGCATCGGCGTGGCACGCTGCGGGCGCTGGACGATGTCTCGTTTGATATTGCGCCTGGCGAGATCCTGGGTGTGGTTGGTGAGTCGGGTGCTGGTAAATCGATTACCGGCGCCGCCATCATTGGCTTGCTGGAGCCGCCCGGGCGAATTGCTGCGGGGCAGATTTTGCTCGAGGGCGAGCGCATTGATCAGCTCGACTCCGAGCGGATGCGCCGGATCCGTGGCAAGCGCATCGGTGCGATATTTCAGGATCCGCTGACTTCGCTCAATCCGCTCTACACGATTGGCCAACAGCTGGTGGAGACCATCCGGACCCACTTGCCGCTGAGTGACGCACAGGCGCGGGAGCGCGCAGTCTCGCTGCTGCGTGATACCGGCATTCCCGCACCAGAGCAGCGCATCGATCACTATCCGCACCAGTTCTCGGGTGGCATGCGCCAGCGTGTCGTCATTTCGCTGGCGCTCGCGGCCGAGCCCAAACTGATTGTGGCGGACGAGCCGACGACCGCGCTGGATGTGTCCATCCAGGCGCAGATCATCACCTTGCTCAAGACGATTTGCAAACAGCGTGGCGCAGCAGTCATGTTGATCACGCATGACATGGGCGTCATTGCCGAAACCTGCGATCGTGTGGCGGTGCTGTATGCCGGGCGATTGGCCGAAATTGGTCCGGTACATGAGGTCATCAACCACCCGGCGCATCCCTACACGGCCGGCTTGATGGCAGCGATTCCCGACATTACGCAGGATCGCGAGCGGCTCAATCAAATTGATGGTGCCATGCCGCGCCTGAATGCGATTCCGTCTGGCTGCGCGTTTCACCCGCGCTGCTCGCAAACCCTGGACCGATGCAGGAGCGAGCGCCCGGACTTGCTTGGTGCCGGCGCGACGCGAGCCGCCTGCTGGTTGCACGCAGACAAGCCCGTGACCTCGCGGGAGCCAGCATGACGGCCTTGGTCCAAGCCAACGATCTGGCGATGACCTTCGACGTGTCAGCGCCCTGGCTCAATCGCCTGATTGAGGGCCGGCCAAGGACACTGCTGCGCGCGGTTGACGGTGTCAGTTTCGAGATTGAAAAAGGCAAGACGCTGGCGCTGGTCGGTGAGTCCGGTTGCGGCAAGAGCACGGTGGCGCGCCTCTTGGTGGGACTGTATGAGCCGAGCCGGGGCAATCTGGTGTTCGATGGACTCGACGCCCACGCCATCTTCAAGACGCCGGCCGGCTTGAAGCTGCGCAGCCGGATCCAGATGATTTTTCAGGATCCCTATGCCTCCCTGAATCCGCGCTGGCTGGTGCAGGATATTGTGGCTGAGCCGCTGATCGAACATGGTCTGGCGAGCGATCCGGCAGAGTTGAGGGCGCGGGTCGGTGCTTTGCTCACTGACGTGGGCTTAAGTCCGCTTGACAGTTTCAAATACCCGCATCAGTTCTCCGGCGGTCAGCGTCAGCGCATCTCGATTGCGCGTGCCCTGGCCACACAGCCGGAATTTCTGGTCTGTGACGAGCCGACCTCGGCGCTTGATGTGAGCGTCCAGGCACAGGTGCTCAACATCATGAAGGACCTGCAGCGCAAGCTGGGCCTGACGTACCTGTTTATTTCACACAATCTGGCGGTGGTGCGCCATGTCAGCGACCAGGTTGGCGTGATGTACCTCGGACGCCTGGTGGAACTGGCTGACAAGCAGGCGCTGTTTGGAAGTCCACGCCATCCCTACACACGCATGCTGATCGATGCCATCCCGAAGATGACGGATACCGGACGTGCCCGCACACCGGTGCAGGGGGAAGTGCCAAATCCCCTTGATCCCCCTTTGGGTTGCGCCTTTAACCCGCGCTGCCCGCATGTCAATGAGCGCTGCCGCAACGAGCGCCCGCAACTGCTGGCCCTGGCCGGCATCCGAATCGCCTGCCATGCGGTGCAAGAAGGCCGGATCTAGGCTGGTATGTCAGGTGTAGCGCTTGTTGCGCAAATTGTTTTTCATCTCGCTCAAGGCGGGTTGCAGTTTCTCGCTGCCGATGCGTAGCGCCACACAGGTGGCAAGAATGTCGATGATCAGCAGGTGCAGCAGCCTTGAGACCATCGGGCTGTAGCGATCAAAGCCTTCCGGATGATCAGCTGCCAGGTGAATATGCCCGGCGCGCGCCAAAGGTGAGCCGCTGGCTGTGATGACGATCACGGTGGCGCCATGCTTGCGCGCTATGTCGCAGGCATCCATCAGGTCGCGTGTTCGTCCCGAGTTGGAAATGATGAGGACACAGTCACCGGGCCCGAGCAGAGACGCACTCATGACCTGCATATGGCCATCGCTGTAGGCCACACTGTGCATGCCGAGTCGAAAGAATTTGTGCTGAGCATCCTGCGCCACCACGCCGGAATTGCCAACGCCAAAAAATTCGATGCGTTTGCCGTTGTTACAGGCCTGCACCATCGTCATGGCAGCCTTCTCGATCGCTTGCGTGCCCGCATCATTGCGATATTTCAGGAACGCTGCGACCGTGTTGTCGATGACCTTGACCACGACGTCACCCGTCTTGTCATCCGCGTCGACGCTGCGGTGAATGAAGGGCACGCCTTCACTGACGCTCCCTGCCAGCTTGAGCTTGAAATCCGACAGACCATCGTAGCCGACACTGCGACAGAACCGCACCACCGTAGGTTTGCTGACGTGAGCGCGCGCTGCCAATTCGCTGACGGGCAGCTTGGCAAAACCACGCGCATCGCTGAGCACCAATTGAGCAACCCGTTGCTCGGCTGGCGCCAGAGAAGGCAGACAGGCCTGGATTCGGTCAAGCATGTGGTTTGCGCACTTTCATGGATGGGCGTTGAACCTGTCAGTTTGAATTGTCATTGCGTCCCCGGATCAGGTCCGGGGTTTCAGCACCCGCAATCCATGGTGCGCGTGGCACCGGCATAAGGCATGGATCCCGGATCGAGTCCGGGATGACAAACCACTCGCCCGGGATGACAACGGATGCTCAACATTCTTCAGCCCAGCAAAAACCATCACGCGCGATCATGGCGCTGGCTGCGCTCGGGCCCCAGGTGCCGGCAGCGTAAAGGCGAGGACCCTGCGAGTCATTCTTCCAGTATTCAAGCATCGGTTCGACCCAGCGCCAGGCCTCTTCCTGCTCGTCGCTGCGCACAAACAGATTCAGCCGACCATCAATGACATCAAGCAGCAGGCGTTCATAGGCCCCGACGCGCCCGCTCCCAAAACGTTTGTCAAAGTCCAGATCGAGCTGTACTGGTGCCAGTGTCTGCGAGTTGCGCCGGTTGTCCTGACCCTGTGCCAACAGATGCAGCTCGAGACCGTCTTTGGGTTGCAGATTGATGACCAGCCGATTCGCGACGCCGATCTGCGAATTGAAAATGGCGTGTGGCGTCGGTCGGAAATTGACCACGATCCGGGCATCGCGCCCGGCCAGTCGCTTGCCGGTGCGGATGTAAAACGGCACACCGGCCCAGCGCCAATTGGATATTTCGGTGCGCAGGGCAACAAAAGTTTCGGTCTGGCTGACCGGGTCGACGCCGGTCTCGTCGCGGTAGGCTGCCACGGCGTTGCCGGCCACGGTCCCGCCGGCGTACTGGCCGCGAATCACGTCCTGTACCAGTGTCTCTGCGGTCCAGGGTTTGAGCGAGCGCAGGACCTTGAGTTTTTCGTCGCGTATGGCGTCGGCGTGCGAGTTGATGGGCGGCTCCATGCCGATGGCGCAGAGCAGTTGCAGGGCATGGTTTTGCACCATGTCGCGCAGCGCACCGGTGGTTTCGTAAAAGGCGCCACGCTTTTCCACGCCGAGTTCTTCGGCAATCGTGATCTGGATATTGGCAATGTGTTCACGCCGCCAAAGTGGCTCGAACAGGGCATTGCCAAAGCGCAGGGCGAACAGGTTTTGTACCGCGGGTTTTCCCAGGTAGTGGTCGATCCGGAAGATCTGCTTCTCGCTGAAGACGCGGCGCACGGCTTCGTTGATGGCACGGTTGCTGGCCAGATCGTGGCCGAGCGGCTTTTCCAGCACGATGCGGGTCTTGGCGCTGTTCAGCGTGGCCTTGTCAAGTTGTTCGCAGACGGTGGTAAAGAGCGCCGGAGCCGTCGCGACGTACATCACCACCGTATCAGTCTGCCGCGCTGACAGCGTGGCCGCCAGACGGGAATAGTCGGCCGGTCTGGATAGATCCATCCGGACAAATTCCAACAGGGCGGCAAAGCGTGTGAATTCTTCCTCGTTCGGGCGCTTTGCCAACTCGACCTTGTCAAAACGCGCGCGGATCAGGCTGCGGTATTGTTCGGCGCTGAGGTCGTCGCGGCCGACGCCGATGATGCGCCCTGCGGGGGGCAGGGTGCCGTGACGGAACGCCTGAAATAGGGCCGGCATCAACTTGCGCCAGGCCAGGTCGCCCGTGCCGCCAAACAGAACAAGATCAAAACTCATATGCAGCCAAGAGTAGGGACTTTCGCCCGTAAAGGGTAATGTAACTTAGTTTCACCGAATTATGAAAACCATGTAACCCTGGTTTTGGACCTTGCTTTAAACTGGCGCTGTCCCGCCGATGGTTGCGGGCCCTTACAGGAGTTGCGATGAAGAAGCAGGTGTTGGTGGCAGCCTTGGCTTGCCTGTCCCTGAGTGCTTGGGCGCAAGGGCAGATCAATGTGATTTGCTCGGTGCAGGCAGAGTGGTGCAACATGATTGGCACGGTGTACGCACGTACCACCGGCACCAAGATCAACATCAGCATGAAAGGCTCGGGCGAGGCCTTGGCGCAACTCATAGCGGAGAAGGACAACCCGAAGACGGATGTCTGGTTTGGTGGCACCGGGGACCCGCATTTGCAGGCCGCCGAGCAAGGTCTCTCGCTCGAATACAAATCGCCCAGCTTGAGCCAACTCTACCCTTGGGCGCAACAGCAGGCGCAGCAGGCGGGCTTCAAGACAGTTGGCATTTATTCCGGCCCGCTGGGCTTTGGCTACAACCCTGAATTGCTGGCCAAGAAGAAACTGGCTGTACCCAAGTCCTGGGCAGATCTGCTCAAGCCAGACTACAAGGGTGATATCCAGGTTGCCAATCCGGGCTCAAGCGGCACCGCCTACACCATGGTGGCGACGCTGGTGCAACTGATGGGCGAGGACAAGGCCTTTGAGTACCTCAAGGGGTTGCACAAAAATGTCAGCCAGTACACGCGCTCCGGTACCGGCCCGATCAAGGCGGTGGCGCGTGGCGAGACAGCCGTGTCCATCAGCTTTGTGCATGATGGTCCGGGTGAAAAGATGAATGGTTTTCCGGTGGAGACCATCACGCCGCTGGAGGGGACAGGAGCCGAGATCGGCTCCATGAGCATCATCAAGGGTGCTCGCAATCTGGAAGCAGCGAAGAAATTTTACGAGTGGGCCCTGACGCCAGCGGCGCAGGAGATGGCGGCCGCCGCGAAGCAGTTTCAGTTACCGTCAAACAAGAACGCCAGGAACGATCCGCGCATTCCAGACTTCAAGAAGATCAAGTTCATCAATTACGACTACGCCAAGTACGGTGCCAGTGCCGAGCGGCGACGCCTGATTGCGAAGTGGGAAAAGGAAGTTAATTCCCTGCCGCGCTGATGAAGAAAGACCCCAACCAGGCCATTCGCATCTGGTTGGTGCTGGGCCTGCTGGCCTACCTGCTACTGCCCTGGTACGCGATACAGGACACCGCCTGGTACAGCGTCCTGCCACAAATCCTGGGTGGTCCGGAAACTGCCAACGGCCTGTTGCAGGCGCTACAACACGGGCGCTCCTGGCTACTGCTGGGTTTGCTCGGGCTGCTGCTTGCTGCGATCGGCATGGCACTGCCGGCTGGCCGCGTGCAGGGCGGCTGGTTGCTGGCGGGCGGATTGACAGGGTTCATGGGACTGCTGCTGAGTGGATTTCTGATCGGTTCCAAGGGCTGGTCTTTCGATCTGCTCAATACATTGTGGGGAGAACTGGCTGGCCGGCAGTTTGGCATTGGCAGTGGCGCGTTTCTGGCGCTGCTCTCGCTCCTGATGATCGCTGCTTTCGGGCTTGCGCGACGTGGCTATTTCAAGGGCGATCTGTTCATTGCATCCGCCGTCGTTGGCTGCTCGGTGCTGCTGCTATTGTTCATCGCGTTCCCTGTCAGCAAAGCCTTGTACGGCGCCCTGCTGACCGAGCAAGGGCAATGGTCCCTGAGCGCTATTTTTGAGCGCATTGGCAATGAGCGCGTTTGGGGCTTGAACTGTCTGATTGGTGGTGTGCGCTGCGGCGTGGCCTGGAACACGCTGTTTCTCGCACTGTTGACGGCGACCGGTACGACGCTGCTCGGAACCATGATGGCGCTGCTGGCCGAGCGCAGTGCCGGTCCCAGAATTCAGACCCCGCTGCGCGTTGTCGCCCTGCTGCCCATCATCACGCCGCCGTTTGTGGTCGGGCTGGGGTTGATCTTGCTGTTTGGTCGCGCCGGCATCGTGAATCAGTTACTGGAATATGCCTTTGGCCTGGCGCCAACGCGCTGGTTCTATGGCGCTCTGGGCGTCTGGATTGCGCAGCTGTTTGCCTTCACGCCGATCGCCTTCATGATCATGCGCGGTGTGGTGCAAGGTGTCGCACCGAGTCTGGAAGAGGCGGCGCAAACACTGCGCGCGAACCGCGAGCAAACTTTTCTGACCATCACGCTACCGCTGCTCAAGCCGGGATTGGCCAATGCGTTCCTGGTCGGCTTCATTGAGAGCATGGCGGATTTTGGCAACCCGATCGTGGTCGGAGGTCAGTTCTCGGTGCTGTCAACTGACATTTTCTTTGCCATCGTCGGTGCCCAATACGATCAGGGGCGGGCTGCGTCGCTGGCCTGGATCCTGACGCTGTTTGCGCTGGCGGTGTTTGCGCTGCAGCGCGCCTTGCTCGGCAAACAGGGTTACACGACTGTGAGCGGCAAGGGCGATGCTGGCATTGCGATGGCCTTGCCGCACAGCGTGAGACGCATACTGAACGTCGTGGTTTATCCGTGGCTGGCGTTCACGGTACTGGTTTATCTGTTTGCTTTTGCCGGTGGCTTTGTCCAGACTTGGGGTCGGGACTACACCATCACGCTCAATCATTTCAAGACGGCTTTCGCGCTCGAATGGAGCCAATACGGACTGGTGTGGGCCGGCACGGCATGGAACTCCTTCTTCACCACGGTCAAGCTGGCCGGCATCTCTGCACCGATCACCGCGGCAACCGGACTCCTGATTGCCTACCTGCTTGCGCGCACCGAATTTCGTGGCCGTGCGGTGTTTGAATTTGTGGCACTGCTGGCCTTTGCCATCCCCGGCACGGTGCTGGGTTTGAGCTATATCCTGGCCTTCAACGTGCCGCCGGTGGAACTCACCGGCACGGGCCTGATCATCGTGTTGTGTTTCATGTTCCGCAATCTGCCAGTCGGTGTGCGCGCTGGTACAGCGGCATTCAAGCAACTCGACAAATCACTGGATGAAGCCTCGCTGATGCTGCGGGCTTCGACTGCGCAGACCCTGTTCCATGTCGTGTTGCCACTGCTCAAGCCGGCTCTGGTGGCAGCGTTGGTGTACAGCTTTGTGCGTGCCATGACGACCGTCAGCGCAGTTATCTTTCTGGTGACCGCAGAGAACGAACTTGCGACGACCTACATCATTGGTCGTGTCGGCAATGGGGACTATGGTGTGGCTTTGGCCTATTGCACGGTGCTGATTGTCCTGATGTCGTTGGCCATTGCAATGATCCAGTTTCTGGTCGGCGAGCGCAAGCTTGGGCGACGTAAAGGAATAAGACGATGAAATACGGTGTGGAATTCAGAAACATCAGCAAGCGTTACGGCGTCGAGCCCGCGGCGCCGCTGGTCGTCAAGGGCATCAGCTTCGAGATTGAAAGAGGCACGCTGACGACGATCCTGGGCCCGTCGGGCTGTGGCAAGACCACTGTGCTGCGCATGATTGCCGGACTGGAATCTCCCACCTCGGGGCAGATCATTGTTGCTGGCAAGGACGTGACCACGCTGGGTCCAACCGATCGCAACGTGAGCATGATGTTCCAGAGTTACGCACTGTTCCCGCACATGAACGTGGTGGAAAACGTGATGTATGGCTTGAAGATGTCGGGTGTTGCCAAGGATCTCGCACGATCGCGCGCCAGTGAGACCCTGCGCAACGTCGGGCTCACAACGTTTGACGAACGGCTTCCCAGCGAGTTGTCCGGGGGACAGCAGCAGCGTGTGGCGCTGGCCCGTGCGCTGGTGCTGGAGCCTGCGGTGCTCCTGTTTGACGAGCCGCTCAGCAATCTGGACGCACGCTTGCGCAGGGAGATGCGTGAAGAAATCAGGTCATTGCAACAGCGTCTGAGTCTCACCGTGGCCTACGTGACGCACGACCAGAGCGAAGCGCTGGCGGTGAGCGACCAGATCGTGGTGATGAACGATGGCCGCATCGCTCAGCGCGGCACGCCGCAGGACATGTACGAGCGTCCGGGCAGTGAATTTGTGGCTGGTTTCATGGGTGAGGCGATGCTGTTTCCCGGTACCGCGCTACCCGGAGGGCAGGTACAACTGGGGCCGCTTCAGATCACACCCAAACAGGTGTTGGCGGCTGGCGTTGTCAAGGTGGCCGTTCGACCCGAGGCATGGCATATCCATCGGTATGGTCACGCCGACAACCCGGGCTTGCCAGCCAGACTCCTCAAGTCAGCCTACCTGGGCAGCTTCTTTGAGTACACGTTTGAGACTGCGCTGGGCAGTGTCTTCGTGGTCTCGCCGGATCTGACTGATGTCTTGCCACTTGGGGTTGAAGTACGGCTGACGCTGGCCGACCATGGCGTCTCCGTGGTCGCAGGATAATGGCATGATGAACCAACTGGACGCTCTCAAGCAGTTCACCACCGTAGTGGCTGATACTGGTGACTTCAGGCAGATCGACGCCTATTTGCCGCAGGACGCCACCACCAACCCGTCGCTGATTCTCAAGGCCGTGCAAAAGCCGGAGTACCGTTCTTTGTTGACGGGCATCGTGACGCGTTTCAGGGACCGGCCGCTTGACGAAATCATGGACCGTTTGCTGGTGCGCTTTGGCGTCGAGATCCTGTCCATCATTCCCGGGCGTGTCTCGACCGAGGTGGATGCCAGACTCAGCTTCAACGCCAGCGCAACCGTGGCCCGTGCCGAGCGCATCATTGAACTCTATCAAGCCCAAGGCATTCACATCGACCGCGTGCTGATCAAGGTAGCGGCGACATGGGAAGGCATCGAAGCGGCAGCACAACTGCAGCGTCGAGGTATCCACACCAATCTGACCTTGCTGTTTTCCTTTTGCCAGGCTGTGGTTTGTGCGCACGCGAAGGTGCAATTGATCTCGCCGTTTGTCGGTCGCATTTACGACTGGCACAAGAAGTCGGCCGGCGCGGCCTGGGTCGAATCGGACAACGCTGGCGCCAGCGATCCCGGCGTCCAGTCGGTGCGGCAGATCTACAACTACTACAAGAAATTCGGCATCGGTACCGAAGTGATGGGCGCGAGCTTTCGCAATGTCGGACAGGTCACGGCCCTGGCTGGCTGTGACCTGCTGACCATCAGTCCGGACCTGCTTGCCACCCTGATGGCGACAAAATCACCACTGCAGCCCGCACTCGACGCCAAGGCTGCGCAATTGCTGGAACTGACGCCTGTCAGTTTTGACGAGGCTGGTTTTCGTTTTGCGCTCAATGAAGACGCGATGGCCACCGAGAAACTGGCTGAGGGTATACGTGCCTTCAGTGCCGACAGTGCTCGGCTTGACCAGTTGTTGCTGGCGGCCTGAAACCCAATTCAAGGATCTTCCATGGAACGCATTCGCTGTGACCGAGCCGCCACGTGGCGCGGGCTACAGAACCTGTTCACGAACGCTGGCCAGACCTTTGATCTGCGGCGCGCCTTTGCCGATGATGAGGGGCGCTTCGAGGCATTCAGCCAGAGCGCACCGCACATCTTTGCCGATTTGTCGAAGAACCTGATTGACCGTGCAACGCAGCAATTGTTGTTCACATTGGCGCGCCAGTGCGGATTGGAGCAGCACCGCGCTGCGATGTTTTCCGGCGCTGCGGTCAACAACACCGAGCAGCGGGCGGTGCTGCACTGGTTGTTGCGCAGCCCGGCGTCGAGCGCCGATGGTTCTGACACTCTGGCGGGTGAGCGCGCGCAAGTGCACACGGTGCTGGGCGCCATGCTGGCCTACGCGCAGAGTGTGCGTGCTGACGACGCCATCACCGATATCGTCAACATCGGTATCGGTGGCTCGGATCTGGGGCCGCAGATGGCGGTGCTCGCGCTCGACGCCTTTGTGCTGCCGGGCAAGCGCTTTCACTTTGTCTCGAATGTGGACGGCCATGAACTCGCCGCCGTGCTGCAGCGTCTCAGGCCCGAGAGCACACTGTTCCTGATTGCCAGCAAGACTTTCACCACCATAGAGACCATGACCAATGCCGGTTCTGCCCGCGACTGGTTCCTGCGCGAAGGCGGCAGCGACGTGGGCCGGCACTTTGCCGCGCTGACGACCAACGTGGCAGCAGCCAAGGCCTTTGGCATACACACCACCTTTGGTTTCTGGGACTGGGTTGGTGGTCGCTATTCGGTCTGGTCGGCGATTGGACTGCCGCTGGCGATTGCCATTGGTGAGCAGGGGTTCCGCGAATTTCTGGCTGGTGCGCATGACATGGACGAACACTTTCGCAGCGCGCCGCTGGAGCTTAATCTGCCAGTTCGCCTGGCGCTGCTGGACATCTGGTACCGCAATTTCCATCACTTCACCAGTCGCTCCATTGCGCCCTATCACAGCGCGCTGCGACGTCTGCCAGCCTACCTGCAGCAGCTTGAGATGGAGAGCAACGGCAAGCGCGTGGACGCACAAGGGCAGGCCCTGCGTTTTGCCACGGCGCCAGTGTTGTGGGGCGAGCCCGGCACCAACGGCCAGCACGCCTTTTTTCAGATGCTGCATCAGGGAAGCGACGTTGTACCGGTCGAATTTGTGGCGGTTACCAAGCCGAGGCACGCGTTGCCGGGTCACCATGAACTGTTGCTGGCCAATGTCCTGGCGCAAGCCCAGGCCCTGATGGTTGGTCAACGTGATAGCGGCGGGCACAAGAATTTCCCGGGCAACCGGCCCAGCACCTTCTTGCTGCTCGATGAATTGACGCCGACCACGCTCGGTGCCCTGATCGCCCTGCAGGAACACCGTGTCTTTGTCAGCGGTTCGCTCTGGGGCATCAACAGCTTTGACCAGTGGGGCGTGGAACTCGGCAAGGTGCTGGCCAAAGACCTGCAGGCGCGCCTGCAAACGGGAGACGTCAGTGGTCTGGACGGCTCGACAGCCGGTTTGCTGCAGCGCTTGCGCTAATGGAAATTGGTGTCATTGCGGGCCCCGACCCGCAATCCATGAACCTGGTATTCGATTTCGGTGCGGTCCTGATCGAGTGGCAACCGGCCAGGCTGGTGGCATCGCACTTTCCGGAACTGGCCACAACACCCGAGGCCACGCAACAGGCTGTGCGTTCCATCTTTGGCCATGCGGACTGGCATGACTTTGATCGTGGCGCACTAAGCCCTGACTGCGTTGTGCAGCGTACCGCACAGCGATTGGCTTTGCAGTTGGATGAGGTGCGGCGGCTGGTGTCAGGCATTGGTGAGCGCCTGTCTCCGATCCAGGAGACGATAGCGGTTCTGTCTGATCTGGCACAGCGACGCGATCAGCGCGGCGATGTGCGTCTGTACTACCTCTCGAATATGCCGGCGCCCTATGCGCGAACGCTGGAGAAGAAGTACGCCTTTCTTTCCTGGTTTGACGGCGGTATTTTTTCTGGGGACGTGCAACGCAGCAAGCCTGATCCGGCGATTTATCAGTTGCTGCAGAGCCGGTACGCGCTGGAGCCCGCACAGACCTTGTTTGTTGATGACGTGCAGGACAATGTGGATGTCGCCTGCAGCCTGGGATGGGGCGGATTGCGTTTTGTTTCGGCGCTGCAACTGCGCTCAAGTCTGGCAAACTTGCTGCCTCAACTTTAAGGAATTTTATGAAACTGGTGCGCTATGGCAAGCTTGGCAAGGAAAAGCCCGGCATGATCGACGTTGAGGGTCGTCTGCGCGATCTGAGTACTGTGATTCCTGACCTCGGTCCGGATCAGCTCAGCGATGCCGCACTGGCGCGCTTGCGCCGTCTGAAGCCGCAAACGCTGGCTCTGGTGCCGGGCAAGCCCCGGCTCGGGGCGCCTGTCGCAAACGTCGGGAAATTCCTCGCCATCGGATTGAACTATGCCGACCATGCGGCGGAGGCCGGCATGCCGATCCCGAAGGAGCCGGTCTTGTTCACGAAGGCGATCAGTTGTATTCAGGGTCCGAACGACCCCGTCATGCTGCCCAAGGGCTCCGTCAAGACCGACTGGGAGGCAGAACTGGGCGTGGTGATTGGGCAGCGCGCACGTTACGTTTCCCAAAAAGACGCACTCAACTACGTTGCGGGTTACTGTGCCGTCAACGACATCAGCGAACGCGAGTTTCAGATTGAGCGCGGCGGCACCTGGGACAAGGGCAAGGGCTGCGACTGCTTTGGACCACTCGGCCCCTGGCTGGTGACGCGCGACGAAGTACCAAACCCGCAAAAGCTGGCGCTGTGGTTGGAGGTCAACGGTCAACGCATGCAAAGTGGCAGCACCAAGACGATGATTTTTGGCGTCGCCAAAATCGTCAGCTACGTGAGCCAGTTCATCACCCTGATGCCCGGTGATGTCATCACCACTGGCACGCCACCCGGGGTTGGCATGGGCAGAAAGCCACAACAGTTTCTGAAAGCGGGTGACACCATCGCCATGGGCGTGGAAGGTCTGGGCGAGCAACGCCAGACGGTAGTGGCGTTCAAGCGCTGAGATTAAGAAGCGCAACAAAAAACCCGCGAGGCGCAAGCCCAGCGGGTTATTCTTTGTATCGAATCTACAGCGTAGTTCGACGCAGCATGAGGCTTCGGAGCCCTCTTACATGCCCATGCCGCCCATGCCGCCCATCCCACCCATATCACCACCACCCATGCCGCC
>CAIYMN010000256.1 GCA_903927295.1 uncultured beta proteobacterium
GGTTGAGGATTCGGGGCCTGGCGTTCCGGTGGCCGAGAGGGAGCTGATCTTTCGACCGTTTTACCGTGCTTTGGGAACAGAAGTCGATGGCTCAGGTCTGGGTCTGCGCATCGTGATGGAAATTGCCTATCTGCACAACGCGACCGTAGCCATGGAGGACACTCGGCCGGGGCACATGCCGCCCGGAGCTCGATTCAATGTGCGCTTTGTGGCGGAGTCAGTTGCTGCCTAGAAATTACTTGCAGGCAAGTAGCGCTCTGCCGCCCAAAGCCGTTTGCAAGTCACCCAGGCGAGCCCGTATGGCCTCATCGGCGGCAGGCAGCCGCAGCATGATGCTGCTCGATGGTGCGCGCTCGCGCAGCACACGGGCCGTGCGCACACCCCGCTGATTCAAACCTGTCAGTGCTGCATCCGCCGCCGCCTGCGTATCGAAGCCACCGAGCGACAGGCCCCACTGCAGGGCCGGGTCGGTCAGCGGCTCAAAGCGCAGATTCAAGGAGCCGAGTTCGGCGCGCTTCTTTGCAAGAGCTTCGGCGCTCGCATATTTGCCCATGTAGACAATCCAGCGTCCCGCCTCTGCCACCGTGCTCAGTGTCCAGGACCCTGGCGGCAGGGCGGACGTCAGGGCAGCGCGCAAGGATGCACCTCGGGCTTCGTCGAATGGCCCTGCTTGCAGGCATGCGCTCGACTTGCCGGATACCGCCGATGATGTCTCCCATAGTCGCAGTTCGTGACCTGTGAGCAGGCGCAGGGCCTGCGGCCTGAGCTGGTGCTGCAGGCGCTGCGGCTCGGTTTGTTGTTCAGGACCCAAAGCTGGGAACGCCCCTTCCGTCCAGGCGAAATAGAGGCCGTTGAACAGCAGAAGTGACAGCATCAGAAAACGCAGCATGCGAACGCTCAAGAAGGCTTGCCGGAGGATGCGTCAAGCGGGCGCACGCTGACCTCGGCGCTGGTCACACTGATCATGCCATTGGCAGTTCCAAGCAGCAGCGCACCACTTGGGTCAACTCCTTGGGCGATACCGACGGTCCCGTTACTGAGCATAACCTGCACATTGCGCAGCGCGTCGCGACGATGGAATGCAGCCTGAAATGGGGCAAAACCGGACCGTTCAAAGGTCTTGATGGTTTGCAGCAGTGCAGGCGCGATCTTCAGCAGCGCTTGGGGGATATCCAGATCCGGCAGCAACTCCTGAAGGCAAGCAGGTGGCGTGGCCAGGCCACTACCGTCAAGCGGTCGGATGTTGATGCCTACACCGATCACGACATACCGGCTGTTTCCAAAACTGGCTGTTTCGATCAGAATTCCGGCCAGCTTGCGCCCCTGCCACCAAACGTCGTTCGGCCATTTCAATCGCAAATCGGGGTGCAGGCATTGAACAATGCTCAGGCCGACCGCAAGGGACAGACCGGACCAATCAAGCGGCGACAAGGGCAGGCCAAGGGAGAAAGCAAGGTCACTGGACCACTGACGGCCAAGGCGACCACGGCCGGCGCTCTGTCGTTCAGCCACGAGCAGTACGGCCTGCGTTTGCCCGTTGCGAGCGCGGCGCATCAACTCGCTATTGCTTGAATCAACCTGCGCCATTGCCTCAAAGCGAAAACCAGGCAGATCGCACGCACAGGCTTGCTCAATCTGCTGGGCCGGCCAATCCAATGTGCGGTTCATCGCACTTTCTAACCGCCGCTGCGCTTGGGCGCCAGCAGCGTGCCGCGGCAGTTCCTGGAGCCACACCAGCAAGGGTATTGGGACTTGAGTTTGCGTGTATGGCGTTCGTGCAGGATCAGGCCGTAGTCGTAGTTGAGCTCTTCGCCAGCCTGTATGTTGCGCAGGGCCTTGATGAAGATGCGCCCGTCCTTTTCATCTGCTTCGCAGTTGGCATGGCAGGCGTGGTTGATCCAGCGCGATGAATTTCCGCCCACCTTGGCATCGATCACGCGTTCTTCATTGATGTGAAAATAAAACGTGTGGTTCGGGTCAGCCGGATCGTGCGGGTGGCGCTCTTGCGCTTCGCTCCAGCTGATGACCTCACCGACGTATTCGATCAGGACGTCACCTTCAGCGATGTCCTGCAGGGCGAACACCCCTTTGCCGTGCACGCCGGAGCGTCGGACCTGGATGCGGCGGCTGGCTACGGTGGTGGCTTTTTTGGACACAACAGAAAAATTTGGTATGGTGAACTCGTATGGGCGCGTGCGTGCGCGCTCACGTGTAGGTGCGTGCGCCCGTGCGCCCGCGAGAGAACGGATTGTAGTCAGATGAAAAATGTAGTTATTGCCAAGACATTGGTTATTGCCGAAAAACCATCAGTTGCCCAGGACATTGTGCGTGCACTCACGACGGTATCCGGCAAATTCGAGAAGCACGACGAGCACTTTGAAAACGAAAAGTACGTCGTTACCAGCGCGGTTGGGCATTTGCTCGAAATCCAGGCGCCCGAGGAATTCGACGTCAAGCGCGGCAAGTGGAGCTTTGCACATTTGCCGGTGATCCCGCCGCACTTTGACGTCAAGCCCATGGACAAAACCAAAACAAGGCTCAATGCCATCGTCAAGCAGGCCAAGCGCAAGGACGTCGGGACATTGATCAACGCCTGCGATGCCGGGCGTGAAGGCGAACTGATCTTCCGGCTGATCCAGCAATACAGCAAGGTCAAGTTGCCGGTGCAGCGTCTTTGGCTTCAGTCGATGACACCGCAGGCGATACGCGACGGTTTCGATGCGCTGCGCAGTGACCAGCAGATGCTGCCTCTGGCCGACGCGGCGCGTTGCCGCAGCGAGGCTGACTGGCTGGTCGGGATCAACGGCACGCGCGCCATGACAGCCTTCAATTCCCGCGATGGCGGTTTCTTCCTGACGACGGTGGGTCGTGTGCAGACGCCAACCCTGAGCGTGGTGGTGGAACGCGAGGAACAAATCCGTAAATTCGTCAGCCGCAACTACTTTGAAGTGCATGCCACATTTGGCGCAGTCGCTGGTGAGTACAACGGCAAGTGGTTCGATCCGGCATGGAAGAAGGCTGCTGCCAATCTGACCGCTGGCAATGCCGATGAACCAGATGCCGAACTCAAGGCCGATCGCCTCTGGAGTGAGCGCGAAGCGCGCGCGATTGCCGATGCTGTGCGGAGCCAAAAGGCCAGCGTCACAGAAGAGAGCAAGCCGACGACGCAGGCATCGCCCCTGTTGTTCGATCTGACCAGTTTGCAGCGCGAAGCCAACGGCAGGTTTGGCTACTCAGCCAAGACCACGCTGTCGATCGCGCAAAGCCTGTACGAACGCCACAAGGCACTGACCTACCCTCGTACCGATTCGCGCGCCTTGCCGGAGGACTATCTGCCGGTGGTGAAGCAGACTTTCGAGATGCTTGCCGACAGTCCCATGAAGCATCTGTCCACGCATGCAGCAACAGCGCTCAAGGCTCACTACATCGTCAAGAGCAAGCGCGTTTTTGACAATGCGAAGGTCAGTGACCACTTTGCCATCATTCCGACCTTGCAGGCACCCCACGGGCTGAGTGAAGCCGAGCAGAAGGTCTACGACCTCGTGGCGCGCCGCTTCATGGCGGTATTCTTCCCGAGCGCCGAATACCAGATCACGACGCGGATTACCACAGTTGCCCCACACAGTTTCAAGACTGAAGGCAAAGTGCTGGTGAAGCCGGGCTGGCTCGCCATCTACGGCAAGGAAGCCGCCGACGAGGTCAAGGACGGCGATGACAGGAGCCCGGGCAACCTGGTGCCGGTCAAAGTGGGTGAGCAGGTGAAAGCCGAGGTCGTCGAGCCCAAAGCCCTGAAGACCCGCCCGCCAGCGCGCTACTCGGAAGCCACCCTGCTCGGCGCGATGGAGGGTGCGGGCAAGGCCATTGAAGACGACGAATTGCGCGCCGCCATGCATGAAAAGGGCTTGGGCACGCCAGCCACACGGTCCAGCATCATTGAAGGCCTCATTGCGGAGAAATACATGCTGCGCGAAGGGCGTGAGTTGATTCCGACGGCCAAAGCCTTCCAGTTGATGACCCTGCTCAGAGGTCTGGGTGTGGAAGAACTGTGCAAGGCCGAGTTGACCGGGGAGTGGGAGTACAAGCTCGCGCAGATGGAGCACGGCAAGCTCAAGCGTGAGACCTTCATGGCCGAGATCGCCGCCATGACCGAGCGCATGGTCAGGAAGGCGAAGGAATACGACCGCGACACTGTTCCCGGCGACTACGCCATCTTGCAGGCACCCTGCCCCAACTGCTCCGGTGTCATGAAGGAAAACTATCGTCGTTACAGCTGTACTGGCCAGAGCGGCAGCGAAGAGGGCTGCGGTTTTTCTTTTGGCAAGACGCCAGCTGGTCGGACATTTGAAGTGGCAGAGGTCGAGCAGTTTCTGCGTGACCGCAAAATCGGCCCGCTCGATGGTTTCCGCTCCAAAGCCGGGTGGCCGTTCACAGCCGAAATGGTCATCAAGTTTGACGAAGAGAGCAAGAATTTCAAGCTTGAATTCGATTTTGGCGACGACAGGAAGGGTGAGGAAAGCGGCGAACTGATTGACTTCTCGGGACAGGAGAGTCTGGGTGCCTGCCCGAAATGCGGTGCTGCGGTGTTCGAACATGGCAAGAGTTACGTTTGTGAAAAGTCAGTGCCCACACACGCCCAAACGACACCCAGTTGCGATTTCAAGAGCGGGCAGATCATTCTGCAGCAGCCTGTGGTGCGCGAGCAGATGAGCAAGCTGCTGACAACCGGCAAGACCGATTTGCTGGACAAGTTTGTGTCCATGCGCACGCGCCGCGGCTTCAAGGCCATGCTGGCCTGGGACGCAGCGGCTGGAAAAGTGAACTTCGAGTTTGCGCCGAGCAAGTTTCCGCCACGCAAGACGGCGACCAGGACAACTCCCGGTATCGCTGCCAAGGTCGGCGCTACGGCCAGGGTAGTGGCAAAGAAAACGGCGCTCAAAAAGCCTGCGGTCAAGGTCGCCGCCAGGAAAGTAGCGGCCAAGATTGTCAAGGCCAAGGTGCCACGCAAGACCAGCGCGGGCACTGGCTTGCAGCCCAGCCCGGCATTGGCTGCCGTGATCGGTTTGGATGCGGTCGCGCGGCCCCAGGTGATCAAGAAGCTGTGGGACTACATCAAGGCCAATGGCTTGCAGGACGCTGCCAACAAACGCGCCATCAATGCCGATGCCAAACTGTTGCCGATCTTCGGCAAGCCGCAGATCACAATGTTCGAATTGGCAGGTATTGTGGGCAAGCATTTGGCATAACATAGGCATTCTTCACACAGGAGACTGCCATGAACCAAACCATTTCGGCCACAGGATTTACGCTGGTCAGCGTCGAGATCAAGGCCGATACCCTGATTCCGCAGCGTTTTGAATACAACGGCTTTGGCTGTTCGGGAGAGAACAGGTCGCCAGCGCTCAAGTGGAGTGGCGCGCCCGCTGCCACGAAGGCCTTTGCTGTCACAGTCTATGACCCGGACGCTCCGTCCGGTTCCGGCTGGTGGCATTGGGTGGTCATCAATATTCCGGCCGATGTGACCGAACTCGCACCGAATGCCGGTGCCGAGGGCGGCGCCAATCTTCCCAAGGGCGCACGCCATGTTCGAATCGACTACGGCGTCGCGGCCTGGGGTGGTGTCGCGCCGCCGCCGGGCGACGCGCCGCACCGCTACATCTTTACCGTGCATGCGCTGAAAGATGTCCTTGATATTCCTGCCGACGCCACCGCCGCGCTGGCCGGTTTCATGATCAACGCCACGAGTCTGGGTAAGGCCAGCTTTACCGCGCGTTACGGAAGGTAGCCTGTTGTCATTGCGGGCCTGACCCGCAATCCAGGCTCGGCGTGGCACTGGATCCCGGGTCGAACCCGGGATGACAAATCGGTGCATGCTGTGACCGGGCAAGCCAGTCAGTCCGCCTTCGGCATCTGCCCGTCGATGTAGTACCAGCGGCCGCCTTCGCGCACAAAGCGGCTGATTTCATGCAAGCGCTGCGCGCGGCCATGCTCGCGGAAGCGCGCAACAAACTCCACGACACCGGCATCACTTGACTGTTCGGCGTGGCGCACTTCGAGGCCGAGCCATTTCAGCGGCCAGAGTTCGAGCTCCCCAGGTGCGGTGGCGGGGTGCCAGGTCGCCATCAGATAGTCTCCCATCCTCAGAACATAGGCGCTGTAACGCGAACGCATCAATGCCTCGGGTGTTGGCGCATGCTCGGCGAGCTTGAGCCCAAGATGCCAGCGGCCGCAACATTCTGTATAGGATTGAGAACTGCCACAGGGACAGGGCTGATGGCCCGGCAGCATGGCTCAGGGCTGCAGATGGAGCGTCTTGGCGATGGCCCGCAGCGCTTCCGGGCTGTCCCATTCCTGGGCGCCGTAGTACTTGTCGAGCACCTTGCCCTTGGCATCGACCAGCAGGGTCAATGGCATTCGATCAGCTCCCAGCATGTGTTCGAGCTGCAGCCGACTGTCAATAAAGTGGCTAAAAGTAGTTTTTGAGGTGCGCAAGAACCGTTTCGCTTCCTCGGGGTAATCATCGGTTGAAATCCCTATCATCGTCAGCTGCTTTCCAAGCTTGCTTCGCGAAAGTCGCTCCAGCGAGCCCATTTCCTGTCGGCACGGACCACACCAGCTGGCCCAGACGTTGATGATCAGTGGCTTGCCGCGAAATTCAGAAAGCTTGCGCGACGGACCGGACAA
>CAIYMN010000257.1 GCA_903927295.1 uncultured beta proteobacterium
GGAACCTTTGCCCTGGCGATGGTCTTTCTGGTTTCATTCATCCTGTACTACTTCATCAACTGGAAATACCTTTCGCAAGTGTGGGGCTTGAGCTGATTCGCTGACGAGGGCAGCCGCGCGCGCCCTCGTCAATCAATCTTCTTGCACCGGAGCTCTGTCAATTTTGAATCCTGCATCCAACACCATGAACAGCACCCCAAGACCGATCACCAGCCTGGCCCGCGATGTGCTTGGCGTGTTCAAGCTGCGCATCGGCTTCATGATCATGATCACCGCGCTGGTTGGCATGGTGGTATCAACCGGCCCCACCCCGGGGATGGTCAAAGTACTGGTGCTGGCCCTGACAGTCTTGTTGGCGTCCGCCAGTGCCGGCGCCTTCAATCAATACTACGAGCACGACAGCGACCGCCTGATGGCGCGCACACGCGGGCGAGCCTTTGTCACCGGCGCCCTGCCACATACGCCGGCTTGGCTGGTGTTGATTGCGTTGCTGCTGATCGGTGCCGTCTGGGCCGCTGCGCACTGGCTGAATCCGAGCGCCGCCATGTTTGTGTTCCTGGGCGCCTTTTTCTATGCCGTGGTTTACACCGTCTGGCTGAAGCGCCGGAGCTGGTTGAATATCGTGGTCGGAGGTCTGGCTGGCAGCTTTGCCGTGCTGGCCGGCGCCGCTGCGGTCGACCCGGTGCTTGGGCCGCTGCCGTGCCTGCTGGCAGCCGTGCTGTTCCTCTGGACGCCCCCCCATTTCTGGAGTCTCGCGATTGCCAATCAGGCCGAGTACGCGGCTGCCGGTGTGCCGATGCTGCCGGTGGTGGTCGGCGTGCCACGCGCGTCCCGCATCGTGCTGCTGAGCACGGTGGCGCTGGCCATCACCTCGCTGCTGCCGATCTTCTTTGGCGCAGGCATCATCCATTTTGTTGGTGCTGCCACGGGTGGCGGCTACTTTGTCTACAAGGCCTGGCTGCTGGCACGCGCACCCTCGCGCAAGACCGCGATGGGCTCGTTTTTCGCCTCCTTGATTCAATTGAGCTTGCTGCTGGTTGCGACCACCCTGGACAGCTTGTTGTGATGGGTATTCAGCCAGAATAACGTTCATGTCTAGTCATAAGGACACGGCGCACCGGGGGCAGCGTTTATTGTCATTCAGGAAGTTGCAGGCCTCTTTGGTCGTGGCCTGTTCGATCATCTGGTCAAGTGCCAACGGCACGACAGCCAGCGCCGGGTCCGAGCCGACCACGCCAGGTCTTGACCCGGTGGCCGCTTTGCGCGCCAGCCAGGCGGTAGTTGGCAAGCAGGTGAGTGATTTCACTATGCTTGATCGCTCCGGCCAGGTCGTGCGTCTGTCGCAGTACCGCGGCAAGCCCCTGCTGGTGAGCTTTATCTACAGCGGCTGCTTTCAGGTCTGCCCACTGACCACGCGCTCCCTGCAGAGCGCGATCGAGGCCAGTCGTGAGGTCTTCGGAACACGTCAGTTCAATGTGATCAGCGTTGGGTTCAATCAGCCGGCGGACTCGCCGCCGTCGCTCAAGGCGTTTGCCGCGCAGCACCGCATTGACCAGCCCAACTGGGAGTTCCTGAGTCCGCACGCATCCATCGTTGATGCGCTGACCCGCGAATTTGGATTCAGCTATGCGGCCACGGCGGGCGGCATTGATCACGTGCTGCAGGTCACCCTGCTCGACGCGCAGGGTCGCATCTATCGCCAGATCTACGGCGAAGCACTTGACGCAGACGCACTCGGCGAGCCGATCAGGCAGTTGCTCAACAGTGCCCCTGCACCGCAGCAGATTCAGCTCGACGATCTGGTCGATCGGATACGGCTGCTGTGCACCGTGTACGACCCCAAGACCGGTACCTACCGTGTCCAATATGGTCTGCTGATCGAGATTGCCGGCGGCGTCACGTTTGCGCTGGCCATGCTCTGGTTCTTTCTGGCCGAATGGCGCACGCAGCGGCGGGCACGGCGTCGGCGCTCGGCTCAACAGCACCACGCTGCCACCTGATTGATGAGCAACCCATCTCCCAACCCAGGGCAGCGCGCCTTCTTTGCCATCGAGCGCGTATTCAATATTTTCTTTGGCGAACGGCTGAACCCGTTCTACCACCTGGGCGCCATCGCCTATTTTCTGTTCTGGGTGGTAACCGGGACCGGCCTCTACCTGTACGCCTTTTTCGAGACCAGCGTCGTCCACGCCTATGGATCGGTGCAGTCGCTAACGCATGGGCAACCCTACATCGGTGGCCTGCTGCGCAGCCTGCACCGCTACGCCTCGGACGCGCTGGTGCTGGTGATCTTGCTGCACTTGCTGCGCCATTTTGTTTTTGACCGGCACCGTGGATTTCGCTGGTTCTCCTGGGTTTCCGGCGTCGCGATTCTGTGGCTGACCTACGCCTCTGGTATCAACGGCTATATGCTGCCCTGGGACCGGCTGGCCCAGTTCGTCGTCACTGCAACCACCGAGTGGTTTGATGCACTGCCGGTGATCGGCGGCTCCATGACGCGCAATTTCATCACCAATGCCAACGTCAGTGACCGGCTGTTCTCCC
>CAIYMN010000258.1 GCA_903927295.1 uncultured beta proteobacterium
CCAGTGGCGGACCACCGAGAAAAATCGTACCCTGGTTCTTGACGATGATGGTCTCGTCGCTCATGGCCGGCACATAAGCGCCACCGGCAGTGCAACTGCCCATGACGACAGCAATCTGCGCAATGCCCAGGGAACTCATATTGGCCTGGTTGAAGAAGATGCGACCAAAGTGCTCACGGTCCGGAAACACTTCGTCCTGCGTCGGCAGGTTGGCGCCACCGGAATCAAACAGATAGATGCAGGGCAGTCGGTTCTGCTGCGCAATCTCCTGCGCCCGCAAGTGCTTCTTGACGGTCATCGGAAAGTAGCTGCCGCCCTTGACCGTGGCATCGTTGCAGACAATCATGCAGTCCACACCCTCGACTCGACCAATGCCACAAACCACGCCGGCGCAGGGTGCGCTATCGCTGCCGTCGCGATCCCTGTACAGGCCCATTGCCGCCAACGGCGAGAGTTCCAGAAACGGCGTGCCTGGATCGAGCAGCATCTGGATGCGTTCGCGCGGCAGCAGCTTGCCACGCCCGGTGTGCTTGGCACGTGCCACTTCGCCACCGCCCAGTGCCGACTTGGCGATCTGAACATTGAGGTCTTGCACCAGTGCTCGCATAGCGGCGGTGTTAGCCAGGAAATCGGCGGATCGGGGTTTGAGTTTGCTCTCCAGAACGGGCATGGTGTTCTTCCTGAAATTCAAATAGTTGAGTCTGCTTTGGCGTCATTGTCCAGCACGCCGAGCATAGAGGAGCCAGCGGCGCGACAGTCGTCATTGAGGTTGCAAATCGCGCCACATCAAAGCATACTTGCACCTATGCACACCGCCCCCCCGCCGCTACCACGCTCGAGTACCGGTCAACCTTCCTCCCGGACGGTTACGCCCATAGCGTATGTACAGGCCATTGTGCACGCCTACGAACAGCGCCGAATATCACCTGAGCAGGTTCTGCAATTGGCACAAATCACGCCACAAATGCTGACTGACCCAAAGTCACGCATTAGCGCCGAGCAAATGGAATGCATCTCCGGCGCTGCCATGCAGGAACTCGACGATGAGGCTCTGGGCTGGTTCAGCCGGCGCCTGCCTTGGGGCAGCTACGGCATGCTGGCGCGCGCCTCCATCAGTGCCAACAGTCTCGAAGTAGCTCTCAAACGCTGGTGTCGACACCACGCCCTGATCGCTGACGACATCACGCTGACGTTGTCGATCAACGCGGACAATGCAAGCCTGTGCATCAGCGAGCAGCGCGACCTGGGTAACTTGCGCGAGTTCTGTCTGGTCTCGGTGCTGCGCAATATCCACGGACTCGCGTGCTGGCTGATTGACTCGCGCATTCCCCTGCTGGGCGCCGAGTTTCCATTCAGTGCGCCTGTCCACAGCGACTTCTACCGCGTGCTGTTCTCGGGACCAACCCGGTTTGAGCACAGCATGGCCGCCATCCACTTTGACTCGCGATATCTGGCGCTTCCGCTCAGGCGCGACGAGCAGGCCTTGCAGCAGATGCTACAACGCGCACTGCCGCTCACAGTGCTGCAGTACCGGCGCGACCGTTTGTTGATGGCACGCGTGCGCCAGGCGCTGGTCAGTCATCCCGCACAAAGCCGAAGTGCCGAGGACCTGTCAGCCCTGCTGCATGTCTCACCGCGCACGCTTCACCGGCAATTGAAAGAAAAAGGCACTTCGCTGCAAACCATGAAAAACGAGGTACGGCAACGCCAGGCTCAGGACCTGCTACTGCGCAGCACGCGCCCGATCAAGCAGGTGGCGCAAGCGGTCGGCTTCCAGAATGAAAAAAGCTTCATCCGTGCTTTTCGAAGCTGGGTCGGTCAGTCGCCGGCAGAGTTCCGACAAACCGCAAGGGGCTGATCAGCAATTTTTGTCATCGCGAGGCCGCAGGTCGTGGCGATTCATGGTTTCAGGGGTCATGGATTGCTTCACTTCGTTCGCAATGACGGAGCTGTTCATGAAAAGAAGCTCAGGATTCGGCCTGTGCCATCAGTTCCGGCAAGTCGGACATCCGATCAAACAGTCGGCTGGCACCTGCCTGGCGCAAGGCGGCACCCTGCTGCTCCAACGGGCAATAGACCCACACGGTGGCACCGGCGGCCACACCCGCTGTCACGCCGGTCGTGGTGTCCTCAATGACAAGGCAGCGCTGGGGCGGCACTTGCAGGTGTTGTGCAGCTGCCAGATAGACGTCGGGCGCGGGCTTGGAGCGCGCCATCTCATGTCCACTGAAAATGCGACCCGCAAAGAAGCTGATCAGCCCGACCTTGGACAACTGCATTTCGACTTTGAATCGGTCTGCG
>CAIYMN010000259.1 GCA_903927295.1 uncultured beta proteobacterium
CAGCTTCAGGTGATCGTTGATCTCCGTCATGGTGCCCACTGTGGAGCGGGATGACCGGACCGTGTTGGTCTGGTCGATGGCTATCGCCGGTGGTACGCCCTCGACCTTGTCGACGGCAGGCTTGTCCATTCGGTCCAGAAACTGACG
Organism: uncultured beta proteobacterium; assembly: GCA_903927295.1. GTDB lineage: Bacteria > Pseudomonadota > Gammaproteobacteria > Burkholderiales > Burkholderiaceae_C > Rhodoferax. Next base: position 148 of record CAIYMN010000259.1, read on the forward strand.
TGCGTAGGCAGAGAAGGTCTCGACGTAGCGGCGCTGACCTTCGGCGTACAAGGTGTCAAACACCAGACTGGACTTGCCCGAGCCACTGGGGCCGGTCACCACGGTCAATTCGCCGGTACGGATGTCCAGATCAAGGTTCTTGAGATTGTGCTGGCGCGCGCCGCGAATGCGGATAAGTCCGTGTGGCATGTCTTGCTGTCTTTCTGCAGGGGCCAGACATTCTAGGCAGTTCGCTGCGCCTGCCAGTGCCGCAAGGTCAATTCAGGATTACCTGCAGCAAAAAAAAGCGGGCCATGCCCGCTTGTGCTACTTGCTGGCGCTGGCTGGCGCCGCGGCAGCCGGCGCGTGTTCAGCAGCAGAGCCATGCTCATTCCCGCTCATATCAACATCGCCGGCCTTGCTCAGCATGTAAACCGCAACGCCGGCAAAAATCAAAAAACCAACCGCAATTTTCCACATTCTCATTCTCCAAAAATAGTTGGGCCCTCACGCGGAGGGCCCGTTTCTCTCAACCGGCCTCAATCAGCCGGATCGAGCGTTTGTTCCGACTCTCAATCGTTGGCGTAAATATCAACGTCTTTCGTCTCTTTCACCATTATCATGCCGATCACAAAAGTCATACCGGCGATGATGATGGGGTACCACAAACCGCTGTAGATATTGCCTTGTGCAGCCACAATCGAGAATGAAATGGCCGGCAGAAAACCGCCGAACCAGCCATTGCCGATGTGATACGGCAAACTCATGGACGTATAGCGAATCCGCGTCGGGAACATTTCGACCAACATCGCTGCCACTGGCCCGTACACCATGGTCACATAGACCACCAGAATGGTCAAAATCAACACCAGCATGAGCCAGTTGCTCGAGCCCACGGGGATCGGGTCCGCTTTTGCCGGATAACCTGCATCATTCAGCGCCGCCCGGACTTCCTTCTCGAAACGGGCCTTCTCGTCCTTGGCGTTAGGGGCCGCGCCGTCGTAGGAAGAAATGGCCTTGTCACCGACCTTGACGCTGGCGACTGCACCAGGTTGCGCCACGCTGTCGTAATTCACGCCAGAATTGGACAGGTAAACGCGGGCCAGATCACAAGGGGTGGTGAACTTGGCTGTACCGGTCAAGTTCAGAATCAGGTTGCAACTACCTGCATCCGCGACCACGGTCACCGGAGATTTCTGAATGGCTTGCTGCAGTTTGGGGTTACCGTACGTGGTCAGCGCGCCAAACAACGGGAAGTAGGTCAATACCGCCAGCAGGCAGCCCGCCATGATGATGGGCTTGCGGCCAATCTTGTCGGACCAGGCGCCAAAGAACACAAAGAAGGGTGTCCCCAAAATCAACGATACCGCGATCAGAACGTTGGCCGTTGGCCCGTCGATTCGCAGGAAAGTTTGCAGGAAGAACAAGGTATAGAACTGACCGCCGTACCAGACCACGGCTTGACCGGCTGTCAAACCGAGCAGGGCAAAGATCACGATCTTGGCGTTTTTCCATTGACCGAAAGACTCCGACAGCGGCGCCTTGGAGGTCTTGCCTTCAGACTTCATTTTGGCGAAGGCTGGCGACTCATTGAGCTTCAAGCGGATCCAGACCGAGATAGCAAGCAATATGCCTGACATGGCATAAGGAATACGCCAGGCCCAATCAGCAAAGTCTTTTTCACCGAAGTACGTGCGTGTTCCCAGAATCACCATCAGGGCCAGCATCAGGCCAACCGTGGCAGTGGTTTGAATCCAGGAGGTGTAGAAGCCGCGCCTACCGTGTGGGGCATGCTCAGCCACATAAGTGGCGGCACCACCGTACTCACCGCCCAGTGCCAGACCCTGCAACATGCGCAAGGCGATCAGCGCAATCGGCGCGATGATGCCGGCCGTCTTGTAGGTCGGCAAGAAGGCCACGAGGAAGGTCGACAAGCCCATGATCAGGATGGTGATCAGGAAGGTGTATTTGCGGCCGATCATGTCACCCAGCCGACCGAACACCAGTGCGCCGAAGGGA
>CAIYMN010000260.1 GCA_903927295.1 uncultured beta proteobacterium
CAGCGCTACAGGAGTGTCAAGACGGGACCACGCCCGTGTGATTCGCAGACGTGGCCCCGCTAGTCTTACACCTCGGTTTGTTCTGCCAAATCGAGTGCGTCATCAACCTCGATTCCAAGATAGCGCACCGTACTTTCCAGCTTCGTGTGCCCAAGCAAGAGCTGCACTGCCCGCAAGTTCTTGGTGCGCCGATAGATCAGTGATGCTTTCGTTCGGCGCATTGAATGCGTGCCATAGGCTGCTGGATCCAAACCAATTTGCTCGACCCAACTATCCACGATTCGGGCATATTGCCTTGTCCCTAGATGTGGAGACTCGTGTATCCGGCTGGGAAATAGGTAGTTGTCGGACCTTAGATTGGCTGATTTGATCCAAGCGGTTACAGCCTCCTGGGTTGGCGCAGTGATCTCAAACTGGACTGGTCGAGACGTTTTCTGCTGCATGACTATGGCACGAGGTGCCACGCGTTCACCATGGCAGATGTCCCGGACACGGAGCTTGACCAGATCACAGGCGCGCAGCTTGCTATCCAGGCCCAGATCAAAGAGGGCCAGTTCCCGAGTCCGGTGCTCTAGTTGAAGCCGAACGCGGATGGCCCAGATTTCTTTGAGCTTGAAAGGTGCCTTTTGCCCAACCAGTTTTCCTTTGTTCCATGGCTCTGGACGGGACTGATCGGATGTACGTTCCATTTTGAACTCCTAAGTAGTTAAGGGAGTTCAACTTTGCCTCTGCACGCACCGGCTGTCAGCAACATCTTGACCTGCATCACGCAACGGACAAGCAGACGCGGCACTTTGCAATGTAGGTTGGGTTCTTGAGCCTCGACAAGCTGACTTGATTTGCGACGGCACGAGATGGAGCGCTTTGACGTTTGTGTCGTCAAATCTCTGTCCGCAATTGAAAACGAATGTTGCCGTCAACAATTGGTCGTTGTCGAAAGATTTGAATAGCCAAAAATTGGACGGAAATCAGATCTCCGGACTGCGGTCATTGGCGAGCACGAGCTTTGTGCCCCAAGCTGTCGGCCATGATCCGGGGAAGCGGCCGTTCGAGGCTACCTTCTTGAGACTAAAGCAGCCCGTCGGATTGACCGCGCATTTCCTTTTCCCGCTGGCTCTACTGCAGCTTTGTCATCAATGTCACGTCCTTGCAACCCTCTCATTGAGCCGAAGTCTTTGGCAGCAAAGGGTTGGCAGGCCAGATTCAGTGAATGCAAGATGCGCGACTGAACCTCCTACCCGCGTCGGCATCTTTAAGCTACACCGACTAACTCGCGCTCCAGAACTTCTCGATGCTCGGGACGCGCCAGTGTGAGGAGGGCCGCAGCGCGCTGGCGCGCCGCCAAGCCACGCAATGCGGCCACGCCGTATTCAGTCACTACGAAGTCAACGTCCTCGAAACCGACTGTGACGGGCGTCCCGGCGCCAAAACTCGGGACGATGTTGCTTGCACCGTGCTTCCCATGGGAGGCGCGCAAGGCGATGATGCTCTGGCCGGCGCGTGCGCGCCGGGCACCGGCGGCGAAGTCGGGCAGTCCGCCTGGCAAGGAGATCTGTCGACCATCGACGCACTCGGCGTTAACGTTGCCAGCGAGATCGACCTGCAGTGCCGAGTTGATCGCGCATAAGCCATCGATATCGGCCAGCCGCGCCGCATCGTGCGTCACTGAACAGGGATGGAACTCGATAGCGCGGTTGCCATCGAGAAAATCGTAAAACGACTGCGTTCCTGCAGCCATGGTGGTCAATCCGACACCGGGGAAGTAGCGCTTCGTGCTGTTGTCGATGACACCAGCCTCAATCAGCGGTCGCACCGGATCGGTGATGATGCCAGTGTGCAAGCCCAGATGTTGGAGGTGGCCCAGGTGGCTCAAGACGCAGTCGGGCAGCGAGCCTATCCCCACCTGGAGCACGGCGCCATCGCGCACCAATGCCGCGACATTGCGCGCGATCTGCTGATCGACCGCATCAGCCGGCGTTGGCGCTACTTCCTGAGGCGCGTCAATGGCGTCGACGAACCAATCGATCTGCGACATAGCCAGGCGAGTGTCACCACAGGTCCGTGGCATGCGCGGGTTGACCTCGGCAATAACAAGCGGGGCCTGTCTCAGCACGGCGCGCATGTAGTCCACCGAAATGCCGAGGGAAACATAGCCGGTTTCGTCCGGCGCACTGACCTGCAGCAGCGCAGCATCGGCCTTCATGACTCCGCTGTCAAACAGGCCCGGAATGGTCGACAACCGATGGCGCATGGTGCGCACGTGCCCGGCATTCATCGCCGCGCGCAGCCCCTTGCCTGGAAAGAAGGTCGCGACATGAAGCTGGGCCGCGGGGACCGACTCCCCATAAGGCGCCTGCCCCATCGGCATAAGCGTCAGCAAATTGGCGCCGCGTAGGCAAGCCGTATGCGCGACCAACTCCCGTGCCAAGCGCTGCGGCTCAGCACAACCGCTGTGCATCACCAGGGTGCAACCTTCCGGCAGGCTCGCCAGCAGTGCGCCAAGATCATGCAAGCGTTTCATGACTGAGGCCGCGATCGATAGCAAGCCGATTTCAGGATTCGCAACGAATGACCATTCCGGTCGTCACGCCGCCACCACCGCAAATCGCTGCAATCCCGAGTTCCTTGCGATTGCGGCGCAGGATCGATGCCAATGTGATCAGAAGCCGACCTCCCGTGAAGCCGGTCGGATGTCCCATCGCGATAGCCCCGCCCCACACGTTCACCCGATCACGATTCCAGCGCAGCGCGCGCTCATTGGCCAGGACCTGTGCCGCGAATGCTTCGTTGACTTCAATGTAGTCCAGGTCGGCCAGCGTCATGCCCGCGCCGGCCAGCGCCAACGGAATCACCGCGGAAGGCCCATCACCCATCATCGTTGGATCGACGGCAGTCTCGGCGAACGAAACGACAGAAAACAGCGGCTGCAGCCCCTGTGCCTTGGCGTTTTCGCGCGTAGTCAAGACAATGGCGCAGGCAGCGTCACCCATCGTGCAGGCATTGCCGGCCGTCACGGTGCCGTCCTTTTTGAAGACCGGGCGCAGTTTGGCGAGCTTTTCGAGGGTCGTGTCCGGACGCCAGCCTTCATCCTGGGTAAACAGCACTCCTTCCGGATGCTTACGGTCGGGTTCCAGTCGAAACGGGACAATCTCCTCCTTGAAGAAGCCCGCTTCCTGTGCTGCAGCCGCGCGCTGCTGCGACTGCAGCGCGAATTCGTCCTGCTGCGCACGCGAAATGTCGTACTTCGCGGCCTGGTTCTCCGCCGTCACGCCCATACCATAGCCGCACAGTGGATCAATGGTGTCAGACCAACTGTCCATCAGGGTCTTGTCGCCGGCCTTGAAGCCCTCCCAACGTGCGCCCTTGAGCAGGTAAGGCATGGTGCTCATCGATTCCATGCCCCCCGCCAGTATGAAATTCGCGCCGCCCGCTTGCAGTTCACGCGCCGCGAGCATGACGGTTTTTACGCCCGAGGGGCAGGCCATGTTGACCGTCATCACCGGGGACGTCAGCGGCAGACCGCCCCGGATGGCGGCGGTGCGCGCGGGATTCGGCCCGTTGCCCGCTTGCCGGCAGTTTCCGTAAATCACCTTGTCGATCAAGGATGCATCGATGCGGCCGCGCTCGATGACGGCGCGGATCGCCGCGGCGCCGAGATCGTACGCCGGCACATCGCGTAGCGTGCCACCGAAGCTGCCAATCGGCGTGCGCACGGCGGCAACGGCGACGATGTCATTCTGGTTTGCCATAAATTGTCCTTTCATGATGATTGAATCTTGTGCTGCTTAGGAAAACTTCGGCGCGCGTTTTTCCACGAAGGCGCGCACGGCCTCGTGGTGATCGGGCTCCATGTGGGCGATGGCCTGATACGACGCTGAAATCTCAAGCAGGGACTCGAGCGTTGCGCGCTCGCCTTCGCGCAGCAGCCGTTTGGTCATGCGCAACACGCCGCCGGGGTTGGCCACGATCTTGCGGGCCAGCGTCATGGCCGTCTCCATCAACAATTCATGCGGCACCACGCGCGACACCAGGCCGCAGGTCAGGGCTTCCTCTGCGGTCAGCGCATCGCCTGTGAAGGCCATTTCCGATGCCTTGGACATTCCGACGGCCCGCGGCAGCAACCAAGCGCCGCCATCGCCTGGAACGATGCCCACCTTGACGAAGCTCTCGGCGAATGTGGCTCTTTCGCTGGCGACGCGGATATCACACATGCAGGTCAGGTCCAATCCCGCGCCGATGGCTGGGCCATTGACGGCGGCGATCACCGGAACGTCGAGGTTGTACAACGCTCTCGGCAGACGCTGGATTCCGTTGCGATACTCCTCACGGATCGTGTCTGGCGCAAGTTGCTCCTGGAAATAGCGCTGCATGTTCTTGACATTGCCGCCGGAGCTGAACACCGTGCCCTCGCCGGTGAGAATCACGGCGCGCACCGACCGGTCAACCGAGATCTCCGCGCAGGCCTGGACGAATTCCTCAACCGCCGTATTTCCGGTCAAGGCATTGCGTGTCTCCGGTTGGTTCATCGTCAGTGTGAGCACGGCACCGTCGCGCGTGGTTTTCAAGAAAGAGCTCATCAATATTTCTCCGTTCAGTTCATGCCACTGGTCGCGCGGATCAAATCAAGCGCTAGGCCAGACTGGCGATCCACCAGTTCCTCGCCCAGCACTGTGTGCCAGTACGACTCCGACCCTGCGGTTTGGCGCCAGGCGTGCAGCCGCCGCGTGAACAGTTGCAGGTCGAACTCTTCCGTGAAGCCGATGGCGCCGTGGATGGAGTGGCTCAGCGCGGCCACTTCGAGCGCCGCCTCGCTGGTGCGGGCCTTGGCTACGGCTACCCGCAAGCGCTCCGGAGTGCCGCTGCCGCAGTAGCATCCGATCTGGGCTGCCATGCGGGCCGCGAAACTGTGCTCCGAGATCACACTGAGTTGGTGCTGGATCGCCTGGAACTTGCCGATGGGCCGGCCGAACTGGCTGCGTTCGTTGGCGAACTGCAGGGTACGCGTGAAGACACTCATCAGAGCGCCCGAGAGCTGCGCGGCGCAGATGCAGGCTTGCAGCGTGCGCAGGTCATGACTGCCCGCCAGACGCGGAGCAGCATCGACTTCGGCTGCACTCCACGCGAGATCGGCATCGAGTGCAAAGACCGCCGGTCTCATCTCGGCTCGTGCCACGGGCAGCAGCAGGCAGGCATCTCCCTGCGCAAGCAGGACCCAATTCGCCACCCGCCCGTAGGGCACCAGCCTGCAGTGGATTGCACTGAAGGCGCTCGTGGCGTCCAACCCGAACGTGATGCAGCCCGGCGGAGGTTCGAGGCCCGCCTGGGTCAGCAAAGCCCGCGCGAGCATCGTCTCGGCCAGCGGCACCGGGACCGCGTGCGAGCCGCAAAGCTCGAACAGCGCAAACACATCGGGTAGCACCAGGCCAGCCCCGCCTTGCTCCTCGCTCAGCAACGCGTCGGCAAAACCGGACGCCTGGAGCTTGTTCCAGAATGGTTCGGCGGATCCACCGGACTCGATTGCGCGAACAAGTTGAGGCGTGCACTGATCAACCAGAAGCTGGCGCAAGGCATCAGCAAAAAGATCGTCCATTTCGAGCTTCCCTAACGCAGGCCCAGCCCGCGAGCAATCATGCCGCGCAGGATGTCGCGCGTTCCGCCGCGCAACGAAAACGAAGGTGCCACTTGTGTGACGTAGCTCAAGGTCTGCAGCAGTTCGATCGGCAGATCCTGGCCTTGGCGTGCGTACAGGTCATCGGCGATCGCGGCCGGAATCAACTGCTCGACACCGGTACCGAGGTCCTTCACGAGCGCCGCTTCCACTACCGGGCTTTCGCCCTGCGTCAGCTTGCCGGTCACCGCGATCGACATGCCGCGGAGCGGTGCCAGCTGCGCCACGATCCGGCCCGCCAGACGAACCGACTCGGGCGTGCGCCCAGCCTTGGTGCGGACGAAGGCCAGCCACTCGTCGAACAGCACAATACTCGAATAGAGCCGCTCCGGACCGCTCCGTTCAAAAGCCAGTTCCGCGGTCACCTGCTCCCAACCTTTTCCTTCCCCGCCGATCACGGCGTTCTCGCCTAACTGCACGTTGTCGAAGAAGACCTCGCAAAAATGCGAGTCGCCTGAAAGGTCGACGATCGGGCGCACCGTCACTCCCGGTAGCTTGAGGTCGACAATCAGTTGCGAAAGGCCTTTCTGGCGGTCGTCAGTGGTCCCGGAAGTGCGCACCAGCGCAATCATGTAATGGCAGTGGTGCGCGTTGGTGGTCCAGATCTTCTGTCCATTGAGGGTCCAGCCCGTGCCGTTGCGCGTGGCCCGGGTCTTGACGCTCGCCAAGTCTGAGCCGGCATTGGGCTCGCTCATTCCGATGCAGAAGAAAGATTCGCCGCGGCAGATCGGCGGAATGTAGAACTGCTTCTGCGCTTCGGTGCCATATTTCAGGATCAAGGGCGCGCTCTGTCGGTCGGCAATCCAGTGCGAACCAACCGGCGCACCGAAATTCAGGAACTCTTCGACCATCACGTAACGCGCATACGCACTGCGCCCCGCTCCGCCATAACAGGTGGGTAGCGTCAGTCCGAGCCAGCCCTTGCGCCCCAACTCGCGGCTGAAGTCGCTGTCGTACCCAGACCAGGACTTGGCTCGCACCCGCGCCGGCACCCTGTGCATGGCTTCCGTCAGGAATTCGCGAACCGGTTTGCGCAACGCCTCGTCCTGCGCCGGAATGGCCGTGAGTGACAGTGAATCTAGTGCGCTCATAGGTTCTTCGTTCCTTATTGATCCATCAAGCTGGCAGCATGTGCAAGCCCGCGCCGAGATGGGCGGCACCGTCGATCTGGATCAGCTGGCCCGTCATCAAATGCCCCGCCGGGCTTGCCAGAAAGGCAATCAGCTCAGCCACCTCCTCCACCGAGGTCGGGCGCCCCATCGGCGTGACTTCCACTAGGCGATCCAGCAGCGCCGTTGCCGCTTCACCCGCGAGCCCCTCGGTGATGACTGCGCCCGGACCGATGCAATTGAGCGCGATGCGATCCTTGGCCCATTCCAGGGCCAGTGTGCGGGTCAGCCCCAGCACGCCGGCACGGGCGGCAATCGAGTGGGCAATGCCCATTGAGCCGCGATCCACGCCGGACAGCGAGATGTTGACCACCACACCCTGGCGCGCCTTCAGGAACGGGTATGCCGCCTTGGTCACGATGAACACAGAAGTTAGATTGACATCGATAACCGCGTCCCACCCTTTGCGGCTAATGCCTGTCGCCGGCGCGAAGAACTGACCGCCGGCATTGTTGACAAGCAGGTCGATGCCCTGGCGCTCGCCGATCCGGGTCACCAGCGCCTCGATGGCCTGCGTTTCGCGGATATTGCATGGCTCATAGCTGAACTTGCCCGGCATGCCGGCGGCGAGCCTTGCGGTCTCGGCCAGCGCCTCGGCACGCCGGCCAGTGCCAAAGACATCCATCCCCAGGGCAAGCAAACGCAGCGCAATGCCGCGGCCGATGCCGGAGCCGGCACCCGTGATGAAGCCGCTGCGGCCGACGTGAAGCTGCGGCTGCAACACCTGCACAGCGGCAGAATGGAGGGTGGAACGCGGCTGTGACATGGATGAGAACTCCTGCAATATCGATGGCGGTCGCCGGATTCAGAGCGGACGCCGCGGCCCACCAATGTGGGGGGTGGCGGTGCGCGGCACGCGGTCACCATTGAACAAGACGGGGAACATCGGGACATGCTCACCGGAGGGCAGCGCCTGCGACACCGCGCCCCCCCGCAGCGCACGGATCATGGCAATCGCCTCGTGCGGCTGGCGTACCGCACCGGCGGGGATCTGCAGCTCACGCATGTTCGCGAGCACAGCGTCGCGGCGTTGCGGCAATGTCCACGCCTCGATCGCGGCGTCGAACTCGGCGGCACGCGCAATGCGCTCGGCAATCGGGGCACTGTCGTGACAACCGACCAGTTGCTTGAGCTTGACCCAGTAAGTATCGAGCCCACCAAGAATGTAGACATGGCCGTCGGCGCAACGGTAGATGCTCGACGGCGCCGAAGCTCGATCGCGATTGCCCATGGGCGGAGCCAGAGCATCTCCTTCGCTGAGCGCCAAGGCGGCGGGACCGAGCAGCAAGCTTGCCGCCACCTCCATCATGGACACATCGACCAGGCAGCCCTGATTCACGGGATCTAGCATTGCCATCGCGCACGACAACCCCGCCATCAGCCCGCAAGACATGTCCACCGGCCAGCCCGTCGACAGGCGGGGTGATCCGTCCTCGTCGCCGTTGAACATGGTGAAGCCCGACTCGCATTGCGCAACCGTGTCCATGCAGGTGCGCGAGTCGTCCTGACCGTAGCCGGAGATCAGTGTGACAACTAGGCGTGGGAATTGGCGGCGCAGGCTAGGGCCATCAAGGCCAAGACCTTTCAGGGAATCTGGCGCCAGATTGCAGATGAAGGCATCGGCCTGAGCGAGCAATTTGTCGAGCTTTGCCCGGTCAGCCGGCTCTCGCAGGTTTAGCACTTGACTTTGTTTGCCGCAGTTGAAACTGCGTGCGTAATAGCTACCAAATGCGTTGCCCGGCAAGGTGCGCGCGCCATCGCCTTGCGGGGCCTCGATCTTGATCACATCAGCACCGAAGTCTGCCAGGTACATGGCAGCGGTCGGGCCGGCGATGAACTGGGAAAGGTCGATCACCCGCTTGCCCGCCAGCGGCCGCGGCGTTCGCCGATCCGGCGCTTCACTCATGAATGACCCGTTTCGCCTTGTGAACGGTACGCGGCAAGGTGCCGGGTTCCAGCACTTCGACGTGGAAGCGAACCTGTAACTTCTCGCGCAGCCGCTGCGACAGAAGTTCGCCGACGTCAGCCGACGCGCTGTGCTCGCGCTCGACTTTCAGGCGCACGCCTGTAAGGAAGCTTGTCTTGGGATCTTTGACACTGTCATCGATCACGATGACGTACTCGTTGGTGAGTCCCGGGAAGGCACGCACGATGTCCTCCACTGCCGTGGGAAAAAGGTTGACACCCCGCACAATCAGCATGTCGTCGGCGCGACCGAGGACACCCCCCAACAAGCGGGCATGCGTGCGGCCATCCGGCGCTGGCCCACTGTCGCGCACCACCATATCGCCGGTCCACCAGCGCACCAGCGGGCACGCCTGCTTGTCCAGGTGCGTTAGCACGAGCACGCCGCGCTCACCGTCGGCTACCGGCTCATAGGTTTCGGGATGCAGGATCTCGGTATAGATGAAGTCTTCCGCCAGCGTCGGACCGAGTCTGGCTGCCGTGTCCCAGCCGATCGGTTGGCATTCGAGTGCGCCATAACAGTCGAACACGGGCGCGCCCCATTGGCGTTCAAGTTTCTCGCGTGTACCAGGAATGCTGGCACCTGGCTCGCCACCGACGCACACCATCTTGACCCGAGACTGGGTCAGGTTATGCCCCATCTTCTCGGCCGCCTCAGCGATGTGGGCCATGAAGGAGGGCGTGCCGATCACGCACTGGGTGCCATATTGGAAGATGGTTTCGATCTGACGCTCGGTGTCGCCAGACGAAGCGGGGATCACCAGTGCACCAACGTGCTGCGCTGCCAGCGTGGCGCCGAGGCCGCCTACGAACCACGCGTAGTTGAACATGCATTGAAAGACATCGCCGCGTCGTAGCCCCTGCGAATAAAGATAGCGCGCGTACAGATCGGCCCAGCGTTCGATGTCAGCTTGGCTCCACAAAACCGGCACCGGCCGCGCCGTGGTACCCGAGGAAAAATGAACGCGAACGGCTTCGCCCGGCTTGACACCAGCAAGCGTTCCAAACGGCGGCTCGGCTTCGAGCCCCGCTACATAGTCGGACTTGCGGGTGAACGGGAGTCGCCTCAGGTCGGCCAAACTCTTGAGGTCATCGGCATTAAAACCGACATCGGCGAAAACCTTCTGGTAGTGCTTGCTGTTTGACCCAACGCGTTTCAACTGGCCGCGCAAGGCGTCGAGCTGGAACGCCTCAATCCGATCACGCGACCAGGTTTCAACTTCATCCCAGATGGTCTGCGAGTATGGAGTTCTTGAGGGCTGCTTCATGTAGTGGGTCTTTCAGGAGTCCTCGCATCGCGAAGGCGGCGAGTGTGTGTGCGATGTCGTTGATAGCCTGGGTGTTTTGTAGTCGCCGCTGGGTGTACCAGACGGTGGCCCAGTTCAGGGCACCGAAAAATGGTTTTGTGGCGAGTTGGGGGGGCATGTCCACGAATAGCCCGGCACGGATACCTTCGTCAATGACTTCGGCAAACATGCTCTCGTAGTCGTCACGCATCTTGATGACGGAGCGCAAGCGTTTCACCGTCGGCGACTTGCGGAGCAGGTAACGTTCAAGTCCCTGTACCGCGACCTTCTGCATGGGCAACTCGGCTAACAGCACGATGGTGTGCCGCAGGGCCATCGCCGCTAGGCGCTCAACGGGATTGCCGGGGCCGCGTGCCAGCGGTTCCACCTCTTCATTCAGACGCTTCATCGCCGCCATCTGAACTTCGAAGAACAGGTCAGCCTTGCTCTGATAGTGGTGATAAATCCGCCCCTTCGTTGAGCCAAGGCGCTCGGCAACGGCGTCTATGGAAGTCGCCGCATAGCCATACTCCATGAAGAGTTCCGCCGCCGCGCGCAGGATCTCTTCACGTGACTCGTTTCCATTGTCCTTGACGAGGACTTGCTCCGGGGCATTCATAACCATCTCCTTGTGCTGTCAGGGTGCCTGATCTTCCACCTCCTTGCGCACCGCGCGCGCCAGCACGAGCCGCTGGATTTCGGAAGACCCTTCGTAGATTTCGAGGATACGCTGGTCGCGGTAAAGCCGTTCCACCACATTTGGCTTGCAGTAGCCCATGCCGCCCCAGATCTGCACCGCATTGTCTGCTGCCCGGTGCGCGACCTCGGAAGTGAACAGTTTCGCCATAGCACCCAATGATGACACGTCGCCACCGCAGTCATAGACACGCGCGGCCTCGTAGAGCATCATGCGCGCCGCGGATATCTCGGTCGCCATGTCGGCGAGTCTGAAACCGATGCCCTGGTTTTCGATGATTGGATGGCCGAAGGTCTGGCGCGCCACGGCACGCCTGGATGCCTCACGATAGGCGCCAAGTGCCAGGCCCAGCGATTGGGCCGAGACCATGATGCGACCCACGTTGAGCGTCTGCAGCGCGAGTCGCAACGCGCGGTTGACGTCGCCGATCCGGGCGCTGTCGGACACCACCAGATCCACCTTGAGGTTCGAGGTCTGCGTGCCGCGGATTCCCATCTTGTCGCACAACTCGTCGATAACGACACCCGGCTGCTCCTTGTCAACCATGAAGGCGCTGATGCCACGCCCACCCGCCGCCGGATCGGTCTTGGCGAACACCACGTAGTAGCGCGAGGCACCGCCGTTGCCGATCCAGTACTTCTCGCCGCGGATCCGCCAACCCTCGCCCTCGCGCACCGCGGAGGCCTCGATGGCACCGGCGTCAGAGCCGGCGATGCGTTCGGACAAGGCAAAGCTGGTAGCGCGGCCCTGCGTCATTTCGCGCAGATAAAAATCCTTTTGCGTGGGCGTACCGGCCAGCAGGATCGGAAAGGCGCCAAGTTGGTAGGCGCACATGATGGCTGCGGTTGATGCGCAATGGGAACCGATGGTTTCCACCGCCGCCACCGTCGTGAGCAGGCTTTGGCCCTCGCCCCCGTACTGCTGCGGCAGAAACAGACCGGTGAACTTGTGGGCAACCAGGGCTTCAATCGTTTCCCAGGGGTAACGCTGGTCACGGTCGAGGTCGCCTGCCAAAGGCGCAAAGCGCTCGCGTCCGAGACTCTCGGCCAAGGCCTGCCATTTGGCAGCGTTCTCGTCGAGTTGGGGTTTCCAGATAACGGTCATTTCGGATGCTCCTGTGTGGTAATAGTCGATGGACGCCTGGCATGTTGCTTGAACAGGCGCATCAGCGGACGCGCCAGGCCAGCCAGGCCTTGTGGGAAGAAAGCCAGAATCGCCACCAGCACGCTGCCGAGCACGATTTTGTCGACGTTGCCGCCGAGCGAAAAGAATTTCTCCTGGATCAGCACCAGCGCCGTCGCGGCCAGCGGCCCGAGCAGTTGGCGTCGGCCGATCAGCACGACGGCCGTCAGCATCAGAATCAGGAAATAGTTCTCCAGCAAGTCGGCGCTGACATAGGCACGTTGATAGGCATATAGCCAACCTGCCGCTGCGCTCACCGGCGCCGAGAACAGGAAAACCTGCAGACGCACCCGCGCTGGGTCGATTCCGCTCATGGTGGCGAGTCGCGGGTTCAGGTGGGTCATCATGGCGGCGGCGCCAAGCGCCGAATGACGAAAACGGTTGATCAGGTAGATCGTGACGGCGAGCAGTGCAAACGCAAACGGCCACAGTTCACGATCATTGCGCGCGGTCAGCGTCAGGCCAAGAATCGACAGGTCAAGCATCGGAATGCCCCGTATCCCATCAGACCCGCCCAGAAACGACCAATTAGCGGCGACTGTCATCGCGACCACCGCCAGAGCATAGGTCACGAGCGAGAAGACAAACTCGCGCAACCGCAGCGTGACCAGGCCGATCACGGCGGCCAGACCCAGTGCCACCAGTTCGGAAGCGGCCAACGTGATCCACGCCGAGCCGATGCCGCCGCGCGTCGAGAGCCAGGCCGCGGTATAGCTGCCGGCCGCAAAAAACACTGTGTGCGCCAGACTCACCTCGCCAAGGTCCGAGACAATGACATCGAGCCCGTAGGCCATGACGGCAAAGATGACGATTAGCACGGCCGCGCTGTACACCGAACCACCACCGCCGAGCAGCGTCGGCGCGCCCAGCACGGCCAGACCGACCAGTGGAACAGCAAGATAATTCAAGCGACGAATCTCCATCAATGCACTCCCCCTGCCGCCCCGGCGCTTAATCCACCTGGGCGCAGCACCAATACCGCGATCAACACCAGAAAGGCAGCGGCTGTTGTATAGGCCGGCGACACCAGCGCCCCGAACAGCGCGGTGAACAGGCCGAGTGCGATACCTGCCACATAACTGCCTGTGACGCTGCCGATCCCGCCCAGGACGACAACCACGAAGGTCATGATCACTTCATCAAAACCCATGGACGTGAGAATCGGCGTGCGCGGGGCCACCATCCCGGCCGCGAACGCAACAGCGGCGCCTTCGAACGCGAACACACCGTAATAGACACGCCGGACGTTGACGCCGGCCAGCATGGCCAGCTTCGGATCCTCGGCCACCATGCGGACCAGACGACCGATGCGCGTGCCGTCAAGCACCAGTTTCAGGCTGATGAACACCAGGACCGCCGCGACCATGATCGCCGCGTCCTGCCAGGTCAGCCACAGTTCGCCAAAGGTGAGTTCCCGGCGCGACAAGGCGGTTTCCAGAATTTCGCCGGTCGATCCGAACACGAGCGCGGCACCCCCGTTGAGCACATAGCCAAAACCCAGGGTCATGATCATGATCGACACCAGATTCTGTTCTAGCGTAGCCTTGAGCATCACCCGCTGCATGATCAAGCCGAACAGGGCGCCAATCGCCATCGCCATGGGCAGGGCCAGTGCGTAGGGAACGCCGGCTTTGGTCACAGCCCACCAGGTCACGAAGGCGCCCAGCATGTACATCTGACCGTGTCCGAAATTAACCAGACGCGCCACGCCGAGCAAGAGCGTCCACCCGATGGCCACCAGGGCGTAGGCATGGCCGAGGACGATGCCGTTAATTAGTTGCTGGATCAGATTCATACTGCCGTCGCTCCCAGATAGGCTTGCGCAATGCGTGGATCGTTTCCGACTTCCGCCGCCCGTCCCTGCAACACGACGCGCCCGCGTTCAAGCAGCACTAAGCGGTCCACCACGGCCATCGCGGCACGCACGTTCTGCTCCACCAGCAAGATGGCCAGCCCCGAAGCGGCCAGGGTGCGCATGGTGTCGAGCACCTGCGAGACGAGTTTGGGCGCCAGGCCAATCGATGGCTCGTCGAGAAGCAATACCCGCGGCCCCATCATCAAGGCGCGACCAATGCCCAGCATTTGCCTTTCGCCACCTGAGAGTTGCGCGCCGAGGTGCCGGCAGCGCTCGCCCAGGCGCGGGAACAACTCGTAAATATCTTCGCGCGAGTACACGCGTCGACCCGGGGCTGCCGCGGGTGCGAACACACTCGACAGATTCTCTTCGACGGTCATGCTGGCGAAAACGAGTCGCCCTTCCGGCACCAGCACCAGGCCGGCGCGGATGCGCTCATGGGTTGACCACCGATCCACGCGCTGGCCGCCGAGTTCGATCTCGCCGACGGCGCGCGGCGTACCGCGCGACCAACCGACGACGGCATTGACGAGGGTGGATTTTCCCGCGCCGTTGGCACCGACCACGCCGACGATTTCACCGGTCGCAATCGCAAGCGAATCCAGATCGAGCGCGCAGTTGCCGGCGTAGGTCACCTGCAAGCCCCGTACTTCCAGCACAGCAGTCTGCTTCATTGCGGCTTCCCCAGATAGGCTTCCAGCACACGCGGGTCGTGCTGGATCTTCGCTGGCACGTCGTAGGCCAGTTGCCGGCCCAGGTCGAGCACGCAAATGCGGTCGGCCACGGCCATGATCAGGTCCATGTGATGCTCAATGACCACGAGGGCAACTCCTTCACTCTTCAGACTGCCGAGCAGTTCAACCAGGCGCACCATGTCGTCGCCGCCGAGGCCGGCCGCCGGCTCATCGAGCATCAACACGTGCGCCCCATGGCCATAGGCCAGCGCGATTGACAGCATGCGTTGCACGCCATAGGGAATCTCTTTGGGGCTGAGGTCGTGATAAGCCGCCGGTACGCCGAAGCGCACCAGTTGCGCGGCAGCGAATGTGGACGCCTTGCCGCGCAGGCGCGTAGCGGCGAGCGGAGAGAAAACGCTGCCAAGCAGACTGGAATGCGAGCGCCGCCCAAGTACTGCAACTAGGTTGTCGAGCACACTGAGATCATCGAAAAATGCATTCTGCTGAAAAGCGCGCTTGAGCCCCAGTTCGGCCAGCCGGTAGGGCGGCACCTGTGTCACATCGTGCCCCTGTAGCACGACCCGCCCCTGGCGCTTGACCATTGCAGTAACAGCGTCGTAGCAGGAACTCTTGCCGGCACCGTTGGGGCCAATGATTCCCAGAACCTCGCCCGGCCGAACCGACCAGGTCACGCCGTCAAGCGCTACCAGCGCTCCGTAGCGCACACCCAGTTGCTCGACAGAAAGCGCCGGAGCGCGCTCTTCAAGCGGGACTGTCATTGCCTGCATAGCGGTTCCGCCGCGCTACTTCTGCATGACGATTTTGCCACCCTGCACATTGAACAGCAGATGGTTCGAGCGCAACTGGCCATTCGGCTCGAATGTCACATCGCCCATCACGGTGCCCTTGAACTGCCCGCCACGGATGCGCTTGGCTACTGCTTCGCGGTCCAGCGTCTTCAACTCGTTGACCGCCATGGCCCAAGTCTGCAAGGCCGTGGCACCCAGCGCCATGAACTTGTCAGGCGTGTACTTGAACATCTCCTGGCTCTTGGCGACGAAGCGAGCATTGGCCGGATTGGAGGCAAAGGGCTCCACATCCGGGAAATAGATGTCGGCACTGATCAGTCCATTGGCCGCCTCGCCGGCAACCTGGATCACGCTGGGCGCAACCGTGCCCACGGCAGCCAGCAGAACGCCGCCCAATCGGGACTGGCGCGCCTGACGGATGGTCGCTGGCATACCCAGGCCTTCGTTGGCGTTGATCGCTACCGTCACATCGGGATTGGCCGCCTTCACGTTGGTCAACGCGACCCGGAAGTCAGCCTGGTTGAAGGGGAACTTCTCCTCCGCCACTTTCTCGTAAGCGAAGTTGAGCTTCTTGAGTTCGAGTTCGATCGAGGCCTGGGCGCCGTTACCGTAGGCATCGTTCTCAGTCAGGAAGGCGACGCGTTTAGCCTTGGCAATATTGGCGATGTAGTTGGCAATGACAGCGCCATCTTGCGAGTTCGAACTGTTGAGGCGAATCGCGAACGGATTCCCTTCCCCCGAGAGAATCGGGTCGGCCTTGGAGATGGCGGTGATGTCGAGCACCCCGGCGCGTGCCAGCACCGGCTGCATCGCCAGAGTGACCGGGCTGTTCCAGCCTTCAATGACCACGGAAACGCCTTGAGCGATCAGCTCATTGGCGCGCGATACACCAACGGCCGGCGTGGATTCGTCGTCGCGCGCCACGATCTCGATCTTGCGCCCGAGCACGCCACCGCTCTCGTTGATCAGCGCGGCCATGGTCTGGATTGCTTGCGAGACGTGCTGCCCCTGCGGGCCGGCGCCGCCGGATAACGGAAAGATGACGCCCACTTTAACGCTGGCCTGCGCCCACGCGCCAACAGAAAAACCAAGCCCAAGGACCAGGGCCGTGGCCCAGTTGCGAATCTGCTTCATTTGATGTTTCCTACTTTGTGGTGGTTGGAAGCGCCTTGGAAGGCGCGCTTACTTCTGCACGACTATCTTGCCGTCTTGAACCTTGAACAAATGGGTGCGCGATTGCAACTGGCCTGTCGCTGCAAAAGAAACGTCACCGAAGATCGTGTTACGGAAGTTGCCGCCGCGGATCCGCTTGGCAATGGCCTCGCGATCGAGCGTCTTTAATTCGTTGGCGGCCATGGCCCACAGCTGTAGCGCAGTGGCGCCTACCGCCATGAATTTGTCAGGTGTCTGCTTGAACATGGCCTGGCTGCGCGCAACGAAACTGTGGTTGACCGGGTTCGAAACAAAGGGTTCGACATCCGGGAAATAAATATCCACGCCCATCACGCCGTTAGCCGCCTCGCCAGCTACCGAGATCACACTCGGCGCCACCGTGCCCAGCGCAGCCAGCAACTGACCCGGCACGCGCCCCTGTTTGAACTGCCGGATGATGGAGGGCATGCCCAACCCCTCGTTGGCGTTGATCGTGACCGTGACGTCCGGCTCGGCCGCCCGAACATTGGTTAGCGCCACCCGGAAGTCGGCCTGGCTGAATGGAAATTTCTCCTCGGCAACTCTTTCGTAGACATAGTTCAGCCGCTTGAGTTCGGCCTCAATCGAGGCCTGCGTGCCGTTGCCGTAGGCATCGTTCTCGGTCAGAAATGCAACCCGCTTGGCCTTGAGCGTGCTCGCGATCACCTGAGCGATGGCTGCACCACCTTGTGCGTTGGCGGCATTGAGCCGGATTGGCAAGGGGTTGCCCTCGCCAGAAAGAATGGCATCGGCGCTTGCGAACATCGTGATATCGAGAATGCCAGCCCGGCTGATGACAGGCTGCATCGCCAGTGCCACCGGACTGTTCCAGCCCTCGATGATGACCGACACACCCTGGCCGATCAGGTCGTTGGCACGCGACACCCCGACCGCCGGCGTGGACTCGTCGTCACGCGTGAGCAGTTCTATCTGGCGCCCGAGCACGCCGCCGCCTTCATTGATCATGGCAGCCATCACTTGTATCGCTTGCGTGACGTTTTTCCCCTGGGGCCCGGCGCCGCCGGACAGAGGAATGATCACGCCGACCTTGATCGGCGGCGCGGGCTGTGCCGCGGCGCTGCCAGCAAGCCCCAGCACCAGGCTGGCGGCAGCGCACAGGATGTGATGCAATTTCATGTGTTGGTCTCCTCGAATTGCCGCTATGACACAGGTTTGGCGACGGCATAGGCAGAAGCATACCAATGCGTATGTCAACTTGTCAAGCCAGAAATGTGAAAGGGCCATAGTATTTTCCCTTATTGAAGTTGGTACTAGGCGAACCCAATACGAACTGGTTGGGGTTGCAAAGATACCATATAGTATGTAAAATAGTTTTGATTTTCCACCAACCTTGAGGAGCAAGCAGTCATGCAGACACATGGAATCAGCGCACTAGTCACCGGCGGCGCGTCGGGCTTGGGACTGGCTTCGGCCAAACGACTCGTCGCGCAGGGCGCCATGGTCGTCATCGCCGACCTGCCGTCGTCGCCCGGCGAGGAGATCGCCGCCAGCCTCGGTCCGAACGTACGATTTGCGCCGGCCGACGTCACCACCGAAGCGTCGATGGAGGCTGCGCTCGATCTGGTAGAAAGCCTGGGCGCTTTGCGGGTGCTGGTGCACTGCGCCGGACGTGGCGGGCCAGTGCGACTTCTCGACAAAGAAGGTCGTCCCGGATCACTCGAGGCGTACGAAAACATCATCCGCATCAACCTCATAGGCACCTTCAATACGCTGCGGCTTACGGCCGCCCGGATGGCACGCAATGAGCCGGTCGATGGCGAGCGCGGCGTGTGCGTGCTCACGGCCTCGGTGGCGGCTTACGAGGGGCAGATCGGGCAGATTCCCTACGCCTCGTCCAAGGCTGGCGTCGTCGGCATGACCATCGTTGCCGCCCGCGATCTGGCTAGCAAGCTGATCCGAGTGTGCACGATCGCGCCCGGCATCTTCAATACGCCGATGCTGGCGCGCGTATCGGAGGAAGCTCGCAAGACCCTGAGCGCATCGGTTCCGCATCCTGCGCGCCTGGGACTACCTGACGAATACGCGCAGCTCGCGATGCACATAGTGTCCAACCAGATGCTCAACGGCGAAACGATCCGGCTCGACGGTGCCCTGCGAATGGCGCCGCGCTGATTTCCTCCTTTTTCATAAGGTATTAACCCATGACCACCGAAGTTCTCGTCGACAGCAGCGACGGCATCTGCACTATCACCATCAATCGGCCCGAGGCGCGCAACGCCATGACGCTGGCAGCTGCAAAAGCCATCGCGGCGGCACTGGACGAACTCGACAGCCGAGACGACCTGCGCATCGGCATCCTTACCGGCGCTGGTGGCAACTTCTGCGCCGGCATGGACCTCAAGGGCTTCCTGCGCGGTGAGCGGCCAAGCCTGCCGGACCGCGGTTTCGGCGGCCTGACGCGCAAGCCCCCGCGCAAGCCGCTGATTGCCGCGGTGGAAGGATATGCACTGGCTGGCGGTTTTGAGTTGGTACTGGCCTGCGATCTGGTGGTGGCCTCGGAGAGCGCTCAGTTCGGCATACCCGAAGTGAAACGCGGCCTGGCTGCTGCGGCCGGCGGACTAGTGCGCCTGCCGCGCCAGTTGCCATACCGCATCGCGTTGGAACTCGCGCTGACCGGCGACATGTTCCCGGCCAAACGCGCGTACGAGTACGGCTTGATCAACCGCCTGGTTCCTCCAGGCGAGGCTCTCGCAGCAGCGAAGAAGTTGGCACTAACCATTTCAGCCAACGGGCCGCTTTCCGTCGCGGCCAGCAAGCGCGTGATCATCGAATCACAGGATTGGTCGTCGGGGGAGGTGTGGGACAAGCAGGCATCGCTCACAGAGCATGTGTTCACCTCGGCCGACGCTCGTGAAGGTTCGGCTGCATTCGCGGAAAAGCGCAAGCCCGTGTGGCAAGGAAGGTGACAGCATGATCTACCCAGAACGGTTGCTCGCAGCCCGAATTCCGGAGGTCGTGCAGCGCTACGGCTGGCGCGAGTGTGTGCTTTATTCGCTTGGCATCGCCATCGGCATTGACCCTATGGACGACGTCGACCTGCCATTCGTGGACGAGTCGCGCCTAAAAGTTCACCCGTCGATGGTCAACGTGTTGGGCTATCCGGGCTTCTGGCAACAGGACCCCGCATTTGGTCTAGATTGGTTGAAGACGGTGCATGGCGAGCACGCCATCCGCATTCATCGGCCGATACCAAGCTTGGCCCAGGTTGTCGGCGTAAGTCGCATAGTCGATCTGGTGGATAAGGGGGAGGGCAGAGGGGCCCTGATTTACGTTGAGCGCGAGATTCGGGACATCGAGAGCAACGAGTTACTCGCCACGGTCAACCAGACGGTGTTCTGCCGCGGTGATGGCGGCTTCGGTGGCACAAAAAAGGAACAGATCGCGCCTCGACCGATTCCGGACAGGGCGCCTGACACAACCATATCCCTACCTACCTCGCCACAAACAGCGCTGGTCTACCGGCTCTCTGGTGACTTCAATCCGTTGCACGCAAATCCTGCCGTGGCCCTCGCCGCCGGATTTAAACGACCCATCCTGCATGGGCTCGCAACGTTCGGAATCACGTGCCATGGACTAATGAAGCGTCTGTGTGATTCCGATCCAACCGCCGTGCGTGCTATGGGCGGTCGCTTCTCGGCACCGGTCTTCCCGGGCGAAACCCTGCAGGTCGAGATTTGGCATGAGGGTACAGGCTTAGCAACATTCCGCACCACCGTGCCGCAACGTGGGGTGGTAGTCATGAACAACGGACATTTCGAGATGGCAGCATGAGTACTGGAATTCTTTCGCGCATCCGCGTTCTCGACTTGAGCCGCGTCCTGTCCGGACCCTGGGCGACGCAGATTCTCGGCGACTTCGGCGCTGACGTGATCAAGGTCGAGCGCCCGGGCACTGGCGACGATTTGCGTGAGCAGGGCGCACGCTTGAAGGACCTGGCAGGAAATGAAACGAATGAGCGCTCCACATTCCTGGCGACGAACCGGGCCAAGCGTTCGATCACGATCGACATGGCCAAGCCTGCCGGGCAGGAACTGATCCGCCGCCTGGCCGCGCAGAGCGACGTGTTGGTGGAAAACTTCAAGAGCGGCGACCTCAAGCGCTATGGGCTCGACCAAGAATCGCTGCGTGCCATCAACCCTCGCCTGGTCTATTGCTCGATCACCGGCTTTGGGCAGTCCGGCCCTTACAGCCAGATGCCCGGCTACGACCTGATTTTCCAGGCAATGGGAGGCGTCATGGCCCTCACTGGCGTACCGGAAGGTCAGCCCGGCGCCGGACCGCAGCGCGCCGGCTATCCGGTGTCGGATCTCACGTCGGGCTTTTACGCCACCATCGGCATCCTGGCTGCGCTGCACCATCGCGACACCGTGTCCGGCACCGGGCAGTACATCGACCTGTCGCTGCTCGACGCCCAGGTGGCTGCCACTTCGTCGATGGCCATGAGCTATTTGGTGGCGGGACAAATGCCGGTGCGGGTCGGACTCGGCTCGCAGCTGACAGCACCGTATGGGGACTTCGATTGCGCCGATGGCAAGATCATGATCGCTGTGGGGAACGACAAACAATTCGTGCAGCTGTGCCATGTACTCGGATGCCCGGAACTGGCGCAGGACGAGCGCTTTGCGACGACCTCGCTGCGGGTGGTGCACAAGCTGGTACTGCTGCCAATCGTCGCCGCCATCCTGAAGCAGAACAACATTGCCCACTGGATGCCTTTGCTGCGTGAAGCGGTGGTGCCAAGCGCGCCCATCTACGACTTTAAGCAGGTATACGATGATCCACAGATCCAGCATCGCGGGCTCGTCAAAACACTGCCACATCCCTTGTCCGGCACTTTGTCGATGGTCGGAAATCCGCTGAATTTTTCGGATACGCCGCTCGAATACACGCGAGGGCCACCGCTGCTGGGCCAACACACGAGCGAGGTGCTGCGTGAAGTACTCGGCATTGATGATCAGGAAATTGCGCGCTTGGCCGAACAGAAAGTGACCGCATCATGAAAGCTGTACTCTGCAAGCACTACGGTCCGCCGTCCGACCTCGTGGTCGAGGAAGTCCCCTCACTCAAAGCGGGCGAGGGCCAGGTTCTCGTCGAAGTGCACGCCTGTGGTGTGAATTTCCCCGACACCCTGATCATCCAGGGAACGTACCAATTCAAACCCGCCCTACCGTTCTCGCCTGGTGCCGAAGTCGCCGGCGTTGTCCAGGAGGTCGGCATCGGCGTGACTGAATTTCAACCGGGTGACCGGGTGATCGCGGCAACCACCTGGGGTGGCTACGCACAGCAGGCGCTGGCCCAGGCCGAGCGCGTCACCCGCATGCCCGACGGGATGGATTTTCAGACCGCCGCGGCGTTCCTGTTGGCCTATGGCACCTCGCACCATGCACTGAAGGACCGCGCCGAACTCAAGCCCGGCGAAACCGTGCTCGTGCTCGGTGCCGCTGGCGGTGTTGGACTGGCCGCCGTCGAGATTGCCAAAGTGATGGGTGCTCGGGTTATCGCGGCCGCCTCAACAGAGGACAAACTCGCCATCTGCCGACAGCACGGGGCCGATGAAACCATCAACTACAGCAGCGAAGACCTGCGCGAGCGCGTCAAGGCGTTGACCGGCGGGCGCGGCGCGGACGTGGTCTACGACCCCGTGGGCGGGAATCTAAGCGAGCCGGCCCTGCGCAGCATGGCTTGGCGCGGGCGTTTCCTGGTCGTGGGCTTTGCCGCTGGCGCAATACCGAACCTGCCCTTGAACCTGCCATTGCTCAAGGGCTGCGCCATCATTGGCGTCTTCCTGGGCGCCTTCATGCGCAGCGAACCGCAGCGCTATGCGTCCGAACTGCGCGAGTTGCTGGCCTGGATGGCCGACGGCAAGCTGCATCCGCACGTGTGTGCGGTGTACCCATTGGAGCGCGCTGCCGACGCCTTGTACGACTTGATGAACCGCAAGGTCACTGGCAAGGTTGTGCTGAGCACGGGCTTGTGAAGCCATGACCAAAGTCCTGATCGTCGGCGCACTGGGTGTGGTCGGCCGCGCTGCGATGGAACGCTTTGCCTGCAGGTCAGATCTGCGCACAGTGGGTCTGGCGCGCCGCGCGCCAGACTTCGCGCCGCAGGCCGATTGGGTCTCATGCGACCTGCAGGACGCGCAGGCCACCAGGCAGGCACTGGCGCCGTATCTGGACACCACCAATGTGGTCTACTCTGCCCTCAATGAAACACCAGACTTGTTGCACGGCTGGCGCGACCCCAATAACGTTGCCTTGAACACGAGTATGCTGCGCAACACCCTGACGGCCCTGCACGACGCGCCGCTGCGGCACTTCACTTTGCTGCAGGGAACCAAGGCCTACGGTGTGCACACCGGCCGGCCGATGCGGGTACCGGCGCGAGAGCCCGACGCGCTGCGCGACCATGCCAACTTCTATTTTGAACAGGAGGACCTGCTGGCGCAGCGCGCGCGCGATGCCGGATTCGGCTGGACTATTCTGCGACCCCAGATCGTGCTGGGCGTAGCCGTGGGCAGCGCCATGAACCCGGTCGCCGCTCTGGGCGCGTACGCGCTGCTGTTGCGCGAAGCAGGCCACCCGCTGTCCTATCCCGGGCATCCACACTTGCTGACCGAATGCACGGACGCACGCCTGATTGCCGCCGCCATCGAATGGTCGTGGAACGAGCCGCGCGCACATGGCGAGGCATTCAACATCGCCAACGGTGATGTGATCGTCTGGGAGACCTTTTTCCAGCGCCTGGCAGATCACTTTCAGATGCCATTGGGGCCAGCATCGAACATCCGGCTGGCGCAGGAGATGCCCGCACACGCGCCAGTGTGGCAGCATATTGCTCAGCGCGAGGGCTTGCGAATGGGGGACCTGCAGGCATTGGTTGGCAACCGGTCGTGGCAATACGCCGATGCCACCTGGGCCTCGCGCCGTCCCTTTCCCGTGCCGCCGCTGGTGTCGACCATCAAGCTGCGTCAGTTCGGGTTCGGTGCCTGCATCGATTCGGAGGAATGCATCATCGAGCACCTCGCGAGCATGCAGCAACAAGGCTATCTGCCCTGAGACGAAAGGAGCCCGAACGGCAAGGCGGCTGTCGGATCAAGACCGACAAGTCGCCGGACTCGCATGGCGGCTATTCGGCCTTGATATTGAGCCGCCGGATCATGTCACCCCAGATCTTGCTCTGCTGAAGTGTTGTGTCGCGCAGTTCGGCCGGTGTGCTGGATTTTGCCTCGTTGCCAATCTTGCGCATGGCTTCTTCGAAGCTGGCCGAGGTGGTTATCTTGCGTAATACCGCATTAAGCTTATCGACGATGGGTTTGGGCGTACCGAGCGGGGCGAACACGCCATACCAGGTTTCGCCGACCACCGACGGATAGCCAAGCTCCTTGAAGGTGGGAACGTTTGGCATCAGTGGCTGGCGCTCAGCACTGAGTACGGCAAGCGCCCGGTAGCGACCGGTGTTGACGTTGGGCACGGCGCTGGTCAGCGCCTCGACGTTCGAATCGACAATGCCCGCGAGCATGTCCATGGTGGCCGGCGCGGCGCCCTTGTAATGCACCTGCGTCATCTTGATGTCAAGACCGCTCGAAATTAACTCGCCTAACAGGTGGACCATGCTGCCCTGACCGTTTGTGGCATTGTTGACCTTGTTCGGGTTGGCCTTGCCATAGGCGATGAACTCGCCCATCGTCTTGGCCGGGAAGTCTTTTTTCACAACGAAGGCAAATGGCACGGTACAAACCGTCGCGATGGGTTCGAAATCGTCAAGTTTGTACTGCAGTTTGTCGTTCAGGTGCGGAATGACGGTGAATGTGGTGCCGGCCGACAGCAGAAGCGTGTAGCCGTCTTTCGCTGCGCGGGCCACCGCCGTGGCACCGATGGCTGTGGCGGCGCCTGCCTTGTTCTCGATGATGAAGGTTTGCCCGAGTTCCTCGCGCAGGCGCTGGCCCAGTTGGCGGCCAACCACATCGCTGGTGCCACCCGGCGGATACGGAATTACGATGGTGATCGGCCGACTCGGCCAGTTGGCCACATCGCCGCTTTGGGCAGCGACGCCCAGCGGAAAAGCCGCCACTACCGTCAGCGCGGCAACTGACACGAAATCTCTCAGGGCTATACGCATGTCTTTTCTCCTTGTTCTGGATTACACGGTGGCAACCGGCGTCGCCGGCGAACCGACCGCGCCGGGAAGCCGCAGCGGCGGCGCTGTCAGCAAAAAACTTGAACGCTGATGCGTCCTCAGCCATTGGGCGAGTTCGGCGAAATACCACAGCTCGCCCAGGTTGAGTCCCAGTTTGAACAGACAGTGATTGTGCAAAGGCAGGCCCGGGTAATGATCGCCCTCGGCCGGTCGCGCCGGATAGGCTTCCACTGCAAAGTTGTCGGCGCAGATCGCGACAATGCCCGAGTCAGTGATCCATTGCAGCAGTTTCTCGTCGCGGCCGTCAAGCACCGCACAGGAACGGGCAAGCACCTCGCTGTCGGGCTTCTTGTTCATCTCCAAAATGAGATCGGCAAAGCCGGTGTAGAGGCACAGAAAATCGCCCTCTTGGATGCTGGCACCCTGGCCATCGAGTGCCGCCATCAGGCCTTGGTAGCCCACCAGTGCGCGCGTGCGCCCGTGCAAGCGCTCGAGATCAACCAGCACGCCTCGACCCTGCACACCAGCGGTCGCGAGACGCTCAATGCCGATCGCCTTGGCGCCAAAGCCGCCCGTGGTGTCGTCCGGACCCAACAATTCGACGCCGCCGCGAAAGCCGTTGTAGTAGACCTTCTCGGGAATGCCGTCGCAGTTGGCGTCGAACATCTGCCCGACGTGCCCGAGGCCATCCCACTGAGTCGAGTATTGCGTGTACATGATGACTGCGTCGTCCGAGACTACGTCGGTAAAGCATTCGCACACATTGGACAATTTGAAGTTGAAGTTGTAGCCCTCGCCGCGGCGCTCGTGAAAGAACTTTGGTTCCTTCCGGTGCTGGAACAATGCGTTGCCACCGGGGAAGTCCAGCGGCAGGCTAAGGCAGAAGGCGATGCCCTCCTGCACTTCGCGAATCGCGCGCAAGCGCGTGTGAGGTGTCAGCAGATTCATGCGGCCGATCTGGTCGTCGGGGCCGAAATCGCCCCAGTTGGATCCGGGAGGTCGCTGTTTCCAACGTGTGCTTTGCATATATCTCCTTCGTTCTTTTGAGCGGATCAATGCGGCGCAGAGAACACAAAAGGAGTCAATGTCGCGCACAACCGGCAGCCGTATTAGTCGAACAAACGCAGCATACCACTTAGTATGTTTTGGTGTCAACACTGGTTCAACTATATGCAGACTAGGGGTTTTCACCTATTAAAAATGTCCTATGTCTGAGGTTTCACCGGGACTAATTACATACATACTATTCGGTATGCTCTTCTTCGTTGACTATATCTGACGTGTGCTCAATCCGGTCGGTGAACGATTGGAGAAGCGGTCATTCAGCCCACCCATCGAAATGAGAAGCCCGACTTTCGCATTAGCCATCACAGATCAAAGCGGTCTACATTCATGACCCTTGTCCAATTCACCAAGAAGTCCTTGACGAACTTCTCTCGGTTGTCGTTCTGGGCATACACCTCGACATAAGCGCACAGCCCCCACCCCTGGTACTCAACGATCCGCAAGATGTAAAGCGGGAAAACGGTAGAAGCGAGCAGAAAACCATGCTCGGTAGCGCGAACCAGTAAGCCAGCATTGCAGTGGCGTAAAGGAGTACCTTTGATTTGCCTGGCGCATCCAGGGCGCAAGTTCCACGAGCTGTGGGCCAACCACAAGTGCAGCTTGGCTGAACATGCACTGGCGCTGTTCGCCAAGCAGTACGAGGTCAAGCTTGAGGAGGCCTCGCTCGAGGACCAAGAGCGCCAACGCGTGCGGCAGCTCAAGGTCCGGCAGCCACATACCGAATGGTATGCCTAGTTCTATTGTGCTGGTGTGAGCCACCTGTGCCGGAGCCGACCCTATGCGGCTCAGGTGGATGAGGGGATCTTTGCGTTTACCAAGGGAGCTCCTCTCAGATCACCCATCCGGACAACAAAAGCGTCACTAGGGAAACCCAGTAGCGTGGGGGCATTGACAAAGCGACATACCTATCGGTATGATGATTCCGTCGGCTGGTGTGAGCGAGCCGACGACCCTCGGAGCTACTCACGCCACACGTAGATGAATGGACCCCACAGGAGACCGAAATAATGCTGGAGCTGAAGCGAGACGGAGCCTTATTGGCCTACGAGGTGTACGACTTCACTGATCCATGGCTGAAGCCCGAAACCGTCTTTCTGCACCATGGCTGCGGGAAGCACTCGCGGTACTGGTATCGATGGATCCCGGTTCTCGCGCGCAAGTACCGGGTCGTGGTCATGGACGCGCGCGGCTTTGGCCAGTCCTCCGATCCTGGACCCGAGTACAAGTGGTCCATGAAGGGCTTCGCGGACGACGTCATCGCCCTAATCGACCACCTGAACGTCGAGAAATTTCATTTTGTTGGCGAGCATATGGGTGCTTGGGTCGGCATCGAGCTGAGCCTGACGTATCCGCAACGGATGCAGTCACTCGTCTTCTCGGGGCTTCCGAATTTCTGGACCACGGCGTCCAACATGACGGACCCCATCGACAAAGTGGGTGTTAAGGAATGGCAACTCGCCGATGAACCTTACCGGTTCGGTGGCGACGCGGTGTACGGAACCTGGTTCGCCGAGGAAATGGCACGCTCCAGGACGGAAGTGGTGAAGTCAGTGATCCGGGCCGCAAGCGCTGTCGACTACCGACAGCGCATTCGAGAAATACAGTGTCCCGTGCTGGTCCTGCTCGGCGAACTGTACGTGCGCAAGAACGACGCCGGAGCTGTGGCGAACCTGAAGCAGGAGTTGAATGACCGGTCCGAGGTCGTGGTCCTGGACAGTGCGCCGATGTTCGTCATCTACACCCTGGCAGAGGATTGCGCAGCTCGCGCGGCAGCGTTCTTCGAGCGGGCACGCCGCTAAAGGACCCAGGGTCACGGATTTGCGGACGAAGCCGGAGGTCGTGTTCCTGCCTCATGCTGCGACCGCAGAATTGGATATTGAATGGGCTTAGCCGCCACGCGAGGAGCAGCGATGAAGATCAAAGGGGTGGGTCACGTGGCCGTGATCGTGCCGGACGTGGAGGCGAGCCGGCATTTCTGGGAGGATTGCCTCGGGCTGCATTTCGAGTGCATGGAGGACAGCCCGGCAGCACTTGCGCGCCTAAGCATCTTTCGCGCCGGAAACGACAAGGTGGAACTCATCTCAGGCACCGCGCCCGAGAGCAAGTATTCGCGGATGGTTGCGGATGGAAAGGGTGGGCTCCACCACATCTGCCTGATTGTCGAAGACATCGAAGCCGCGTTAGCCGAACTGAAGGCCAAGAACGTGCCGCTCCTTGATCAGACTCCGCGCCGTGGGCACGGCGGCAGCCTGATCGCCTTTATTGACCCAGTGGCGACCGACCGGTGCCTGGTCGAGTTGGCCCAGATGTCTGCAACTCCCGCCATGTGAGGCTTTGCGCGCAATGCGTTGTTATTTATCATGAAAGTGAGATCCCAATGACCTTTTCTATCCGGCGATGCGCCCTAGCAACTCTGGTTCTGACCGCCGCCGCGTCTCCTGCGGCGTTTGCGCAGTCCGACCAAGCGACCGACTGGCCAACGCGTACCGTGACACTCGTCGTTCCGTTTCCGGCCGGCGGCCTGAGCGACGTGATTGGACGCCAGTTGGCCGTGTTGTTGCAGAAGGAACTTGGCCAGACCGTCATCATTGACAACAAGGCTGGCGCCGCCACCGCCATCGGTGCCACTTTCGTAGCTCGCGCACCGAAGGACGGCTACACCCTACTGCTATCGTCTGGCAGCACTTTCACCGTGTTGCCGCACCTCAATAGCAAGGTGGGGTACAAGCTGACTGACTTCGATCCGGTCGCCATGGTGTGCGTCGCTCCGTATGTCTTCGTCGTTAAAAAGGATTTCCCGGCTCAAACTCTCAGCGAATTTGTCACCTATGCCAAGAACAATCCCGGAAAAATCAACAATGCCACCACGGGGCAGGGCAGCATGGTCCATCTGTTGGGTGAACTGGTCGCCAGCAGTTTGGGAATCGAGATGACACAAGTCCACTACAGGGGAAGCTCGCCGCTCATGGTCGACATGTTTAGCGGCATCGTCGACACCACCGAGGACACCATGGGAAGCGCGCTGCCGAATATACAGTCAGGAAAATATCGCCCGCTAGCGATGATGACCGACAAGCGCCAGTCTGTCTTGCCCGAAGTGCCCACGTTCAAGGAGCTGGGCTACCCATCGGTCATTGGTGAAACGTTGTATGCGGTGTTCGCTCCTGCAGGCGCTCCAAAACCCATCATCGACAAACTCAACGCGACACTGCGCAAGATCACCACCTCAGCGGACTATGGACAGTCGACTCGTAAGCTCGGCAACGAGCCCAAGTCCAGCACGCCTGAAGAACTGCGCGACCTCACGCTCCAGCAAAGTCGGCAGATGCGCGATCTAATTGGCCGTCTAAACCTTAAGACCGAGTAGGCTCGCCGAATTTCCACGCACGAATTTGCGCGATGAACGGAAGTCTGAGCTGCAGTCTGATATGCGGCCATCAAGTTCAATGGCTGCTGAAAATCCTCATTGCGTTTCGATAATTCTTAAAGCAGATGGACCGCACTACTTGAAGTGATTCCGATCAGTTCGAGATCACTTGGTCTAAAGAGTCTTGTTCAATGTCGTGTGACTGCTGCAGAGCGCTCGGTCTGCTGAACGGCCGCTTGGGAGAAAAATATTGAACGTCTCTTGTTGGTCGATGGCCAATGCTCACTTTGACGAAGTGCACGCCACATAGTCGCCAGTCATTTCTTAGAAGCCAACGTCTGCAATGGAGCAGGCAGATCGCAAATCCCTACTGCCGGATACGCTGCAAACCGGCGACCGCAGGTCGGCATCTTTGCATGCCCAACTTCAAAGATTCAGCTTGCCTTACTCTGATTGCTGGCGTCGTCAGTCGTTGCTTTTTTGGCCACAGCTTGTCATGCCATCACGAAGCTGTCATCGCGGCCCCGGATCAGGTCCGGGGTTTCAACATCCGGGATCCAGTGCCACGCGAACACTGGATTGCGGATCAAGTCCGCAATGACATATCGAAGTTGGAATCCATACCCCAACCCTGGCACATCCTTCTACACCGGCCACTTGTCATACAGGCGCACTGCAAACTGCTCACCCCATAGCTCTATCATTGCGGCGGTCCCTGCGTGCGCCTGATTGGCGGCAGCGCCCCGTACATAACCCAGCGCCACACAGGCCCCGGCACGCGGGCTCCAGCCAACCGACGAGATCTCGCCCACCGACTCACCCTGCAACAGGATCGCTTCGCCACCCCAGGCATAGGCCTCTGACGAGTCAAGCACCAGCGTCACCAGTTTCTTGCGCAGCGGCTTGTCCCGGGCTGCCAGCAACGCTGCCTTGCCGATGAAATCAGTGGCTTTGTCGAGCTTGACGGCATAAGCCAGGCCAGCCTCCCACGGTGTCTCATCCGGACTGAGCTCGGCGCCCCAGGCACGTCGGCCCTGCTCGATGCGCAGCGCGTCAAGTGCGTAGTAGCCAGCGTCCCGCAAACCCAAATCGACACCTGCCGCCATCAGGGCCAGGTAGACATGGCGCGCCATCTCCACCGGCACATACAACTCAAACCCTGGCCCGCCGACGTAGCTCATGCGCGCCGCACGCACTCTGGCAAAGCCGAGTTCAATCAATTTGGTGCAGGAGAACTTCAAGCTCTCGGGCGAGAGATCATCCGGGCTGACGCGCGCCAGCAGTTCGCGCGCCTTCGGGCCCATCACCGACAGCACACAATACAACGCCGTCACATCGGTCAGCACGGCATGTTCTTCAGCGCCAATATGGCGGCTGATCCAGTCAAAATCGCGCACCGTCTGCGCGGAGCCGGTAATGATCAAAAAGCTCTCGCCCATGTTGTTGGGCTGCTGGCGGATGATGGTCAGATCGCTCTCGAAGCCGCCGCGTTCATTGAGCAGGGCGGTGTAAACCATTTTGTTGACCGGTACATCAATCTCGTTGGCGCACAGGCGCTGCAAAACGGCCAGCGCGTCGCGCCCCTGCAGCAATAGCTTGGAAAACGAGGTCTGGTCGTACAGGGCAACGGCTTCACGGGTGGCGCGCTGCTCCTCCATCATCCAGGGCAACCAGCCAGGCTTGCCCAGTGTGTGGTCGGGGGCACGGACGAAGCTTTGGCCGGAATCGAGCGACGACGGGCCGCCCCTAGGCGCGAGGGCCCCCTCGGGGGGCAGCGACCCGCGCAGCGGCGGAGCGTGGGGGCGAAAGTAGTTCACACGTTCCCAGCCATTCTTGGCCCCGAACTCTGCGCCTTTGCCTGCAAGCACATCGTACAAGGGCGAAGTGCGCAGCGGCCGCGCAGTCTCCAGTTCCTGCCGTGGCCAGCGCATGGCGTAGTGCAGTCCCAGCGTCTCACCAGTGCGATCGGACAGCGCCTTGCGATTCGCGGTGAAAGCGCCAAAGCGGCGGATGTCCACATCCCACAAGTCGGTACTCGGTTCGCCGCCGATGATCCACTCGGCCATCAGGCGACCGGCACCACCGCTGTTGGCAATACCGGCCGAATTGAAGCCGGCACAGACAAAATAGTTGCGC
>CAIYMN010000261.1 GCA_903927295.1 uncultured beta proteobacterium
ATGGATTGCCACGTCACTGCGTTCCTCGCAATGACAGGATCAAGCGACGAGTTTCAACAACTCCGCGCCCTCCGGCACCTGATCACCAGGTGCATACAGCAACTCGGCCACCACACCGTCCGCGGGCGCGGAAATGGTGTGCTCCATCTTCATGGCATCGAGCACCGCCAGCGCTTGGCCAATTTTGACCTTGTCACCGGCCTTGACGGCAAATGAAACCACCTTGCCCGGCATGGGTGCCGTCAGACGCCCGCCTTCGGTCTGGTTGTCGCCGGCATGGGCCAGAGCATCAATGGTGATGAGCTGCGTCGCACCCTGCGCGGAAAAAATGTGAACCGCGGCACCGTTCTTGTAGACATTCAGGATCTGGCGCCGCTCACCAAGATGCACGTCGATGCCATGGGTGACCGCGGCAAACGAAAAGCTCTCGCTCGCACCGGCTACATCGAGTTGCAGCGCGCCATCGTGCAGCGTGGTCATCTGCACCACGTGCACGACCCCGGCAAATTCAAAGTCGAAGCGGCGCGTGCTGGGGCCGTGCGAGCGCCAGCCGTCGCGCCGGGCCCAGGGATCCAGCCACAGGGACTTTTCAGCCAGACCTGCCTCCAGCGCCATCTCCTGCAACAGCGTGTGTGCAATGGCGCCGGACACCGCCAGCGCGAGCCCGACTTTTTCCTGCTTGAACAGGACCGCTTCCTCGCGCGGAATCAGACCCGTGTCCAGATCGGCCTCGACAAAGGAACGGCTTTGCACCACGTTGCGCAGAAACTGGACATTCGTGTTCAAACCAACGATATGCGTCTGTGCCAATGCCACGTCCAGCCGTGCCAGTGCCTGAGCCCGCGTGTCGCCGTGCACGATCAGCTTGGCCACCATGGAGTCGTAGAACGGCGAAATGGCATCGCCCTGGCGCACGCCGGAATCGACCCGCACGACGGCGCTGGAGCCAATGTTGCCGCGCTCAAAAGTCACGCAGTCGGGCAATTCGTAAACATGCAGGGTGCCGGTCGCGGGCATGAAGTTCTTGTCCGGATTTTCGGCGCAGATGCGGGCTTCGATGGCGTGACCGCTGATCTTGAGTTGCTCCTGCAGCAGCGGCAAGGGCTGGCCACTGGCCACGCGCAACTGCCACTCCACCAGGTCCTGCCCGGTGATCGCTTCCGTGATCGGATGCTCTACCTGCAACCTTGTATTCATTTCCATAAAAAAGAAATTCATGCTGCCATCGGTACGCTGCTCGACGATGAACTCCACGGTACCGGCGCCCACGTAGTTGACGGCGCGTGCTGCGGCCACTGCAGCCTCGCCCATCTGCTGGCGTAACGCTGGCGTCATGCCGGGTGCGGGCGCTTCTTCCAGCACCTTTTGATGACGTCGCTGTACCGAACAGTCGCGTTCGAAAAGATAGACGTAATTGCCGAAGGTGTCGCCAAACACCTGAATCTCGATATGACGTGGCCGCTGGACGTATTTTTCGATCAACATGGCGTCGTCGCCAAAGCTGTTGATCGCTTCGCGCTGGCAACTTGCCAGTGCCGCGGCAAAGTCTTCAGCCCGGTCCACGGCGCGCATGCCCTTGCCACCTCCACCAGCGCTGGCTTTGATCAGCACCGGGTAGCCGATGGCGTCAGCTTCGCGCTGCAGCAACGCAGCGTCCTGTTTCGCACCGTGATAGCCGGGGACCAGAGGCACGCCGGCCATAGCCATCAGGCGCTTGGATTCGGCCTTCAAGCCCATGGCCTTGATGGCTGAAGCAGGCGGGCCGATGAAAACCAGGCCGGCCTGCGAACAGGCTTGTGCAAACTCTTCGTTTTCGCTCAGAAAACCATAACCCGGGTGGATCGCCTGGGCGCCCGTGGCTTGCGCGGCAGCGATGATTTTCTCCCAACGCAGATAGCTGTCCTTGGGTGAACTGCCGCCGATGTGAACAGCCTCGTCGCAAACACTGACATGTTTGGCGTTGGCATCCGCATCCGAATAGACGGCCACCGTCTTGATGGCCATGCGTCGCGCCGTGGCAGCGACGCGACAGGCGATTTCGCCACGGTTGGCAATGAGAATCTTGTTAAACATCTGAGTCTTTCCCTTACATTCTGAACAGGCCGAACTGCGTCTCGGGTATCGGTGCATTGAGCGTCGCGCTCAGGCCAAGTGCCAGCACACGGCGCGTATCTGCCGGGTCGATGATGCCGTCGTCCCACAGGCGCGCACTGGCGAAGTAGGGATGACCCTGGCTCTCGTACTGGTTGCGGATCGGTGCGCGGAAAGCTTCTTCCTCTTCCTTGCTCCAGCTACCGCCGCGCTCCTCGATGCCGTCGCGTCGCACGGTGGCCAGCACGCTGGCGGCCTGCTCACCACCCATCACCGAGATGCGGGCGTTCGGCCACATCCACAAGAAGCGCGGACTGTAGGCCCGCCCGCACATGCCGTAATTGCCGGCACCAAAACTG
>CAIYMN010000262.1 GCA_903927295.1 uncultured beta proteobacterium
AACATCATCAACCGCCCGCTGGTGCGCCGTGAGGGCGGAGATTTTGGTCCCGCGCTGGGTGCAGCGCGTCTGGCGCGACTGGGTCTCGATGGCGGATCAATACGTGAGTCCTGTCCAATTCCCGTGTCATTGGGCGAATTCTTGCCCGATCACGTGCAACTTGAACGGCATGCCCTGCGGCGTGAGAAATATCACCGCCTGTACCGGCAGTTGGAGCCTTTGTACACCTGACGTAGGTTGTTACACCAGCGATCACGGAATAGTAACGAGAGTTGCCTCTTTGATGATCATCTGGGGGGAGAGTGCTGTTGCGGCCGACGACCTTTTGACCCAGGGATTTCAAAGTCGATCTATTCCGAAGAGCGACCGCTGCCGGGAAATTCGTTGTTCCAATGACTGCTATCAATTACTGGCACTGGTGACCGGACCTGGTCGTAGGCGGGTGCTCACGACCGGCAGCTATAGGGCAGTGAATCTTGATCGGGCCATTGGCCAATTGGGCATGGCGGCTCAAAGAAATGACCTGGTCAGATCCAGATAACTTGGGGCCTGGGCCCATCACAAGTTCACCATCGAATTTGCAAAAATTGGCGCCTCGTGTATTTTGAATGGATGACTGATTCAATAACCACGATCTTACCGCCCTCCCCGCCCAACTCGACCCATGCCGAGCGTGCTGCAGTTCCCGGATACGGTTGCGCAACAACCGATCCTGAGGCCGCCTCTACTACCGCGGATGCACCGGAGTTAATTCGATACGCCAACACCCCAAACGGGTTGCTGAGCCAGCGCGAGGTCGAGCGACTGCGTCGTTATGTCCTTGATGCCCCAGACCAGACACAGCAGGAAGCCCGACAGCAAGCCCTGTTCGACGCTGGCTTTGGTGTCCTCAGCCACAGACCTCAATCAAGAGTCGCGCCTCCCGCCAATAGCTCACCCGTTGTGAAGCTGGGTCTCTTTGCCTGGCCGGTGCTGGTGCGTCATGACAGCCGGGTGCACATGAGGAACGCCCTTTCACTCAAGAACTGGGATGCTGCTTTGCTGGCCGAAGTCAACGCAGCCTGGGTCCGGACTCTCGGTGTGCACAGTGCAGATGTGTGCTCGGTGGCTGCAGTCAGCGTGCATCGCCTAACCGATCTGTCACCTCTCATTCTGCAGGCATGCATGAGTCGGGAGTCCAGACGACTGGCGTTGATCGCAAAATGCTCTGGGCAGGATTCAAACTCCTCCCCCACCCTACTCACATCAACGGATCCCAATCAGTGGCAGTCTTCCGAGGTGCCCGATGTCATAACGATCATGGAGCCTGATCGGCCAGAGGTCCTCTTGCTCCTGGCCTATGTTGGATGGGATCATTGGAGACAACATCCGACGTGCCAGACCTACGATGTCTGGGGAAGTGCACGGATGTCCGATCTCATGACGGCAGTCATGACGTACGGCCAA
Source organism: uncultured beta proteobacterium (assembly GCA_903927295.1). Lineage (GTDB taxonomy): Bacteria > Pseudomonadota > Gammaproteobacteria > Burkholderiales > Burkholderiaceae_C > Rhodoferax. The sequence goes on from CAIYMN010000262.1 coordinate 1,447, forward strand.
GCCCAAACTTCAGTGGCAGCACCTGCCGGCCTTTCTCTGGCCAATGCCCATCTTGTGCCGCCGCAAAGAACGCCTTGCAAACCCCATATTCTTCTCGGTCGGCCCCAACCATTGCATGACGCCATTACACAGGGCCAGTGGCTGCAACTTGCTGGTATGTGCAATTGCGCCATGTTGTCGTCCAGCGATTTCCGTGTTTCTCATGTGCAACAAGGCGATCTCCTGACCTGGAGCGCCGCCATCCTGGACGACGAGGGGGATCCGCTGACTACGTTGCGCTACACCTACGATGGCTTCTGGAGGCCGCGCAGTCATGTGAATGCTATTTACCAAAACTCCGATCCTGTGCAATGCAGCAGGCAAATGCCTGGGGCCAGATCCGACCCGCCACTGCATTGAGGCTGCGATTGCCAGGAAGTTTTGAAGGCGCCCTCCCCCCGTTATCTACTGCGTTACGTCGTCAGGCTTACAGCAGCCTAAGCCTCTAACATGCTGCAGCAACCCTTCGCAGGCATCTTCAATCAGGTCCAGAACCTGCTCGAAGCCATTGACGCCGCCATAGTACGGGTCAGGCACCACGGGTTTGTCATTGCTTAGGCAGAACTCAGTCAGTCGGCGGACCTTGTGTTGATGTGCAGCAGGGCACTGCGCCTGAACCATATCCAGGTTCTCCCAGTCCATGACCAGAATGAGATCGTGCTTTTGAAAGTCTGCTGCCTGAATCTGGCGTGCTCGCAAGTCCGACAGGTCGTATCCGCGCTTGGCGGCATAAAGCTGCGAACGCTCGTCAGGTGGACTGTTGGGGTGGTAGTTGTGGGTGCCTGCTGAATCAACCGCAACGACATTGGCCAGACCTGCTGCCCGAACCTTGTGCCGAAACACACCGTGCGCGGTAGGGCTGCGGCAGATATTGCCCATGCAAACAAACAAAACAGAGTAGGTGGCCATTGATCAGACAGTCGAATTCGGCAGCGTCGACTGCAATCCATCAGCCGCAAATGGCCGCAAGAACGCCGCGCTGTGCTCTGCAGGAGCCTCCAGCCAGTCCTGATACCGATCAATCGGAAGGATCACCACCATGCGCTTCTCCTCGGTCGGTTTGTGGAAAAGTCGCATCAGCGGGTGTTCATCTGCATTGATGGTGAGCATCGTGTAGCTGTGAACCCATTCGCCTTTTGGTGATTTCCAGACCGACCATAGTCCGGCAATCCCAAGCGGTTCACCGTCGGCACGAACGATCTGGGTGGCCACCGACTTGCCGCTGCGCCAGTCAGGCTCAAAGATCGAGTCTGCCGGAATGATGCAGTGCTGGGCACGCTTCCAGGCATCCCTGAAGCTGGGTTTCTCCGCCACGGTCTCACTCCTGGCGTTGAAGGTGTGCCTGGCAATCTTGGTGTCCTGTGACCAGTGAGGGACGAGGCCAAACATTCCGGTCAGAGCCTCGCAGCCTGGTACTGCCTCGTCACCAACATCGGCGTGCGGATGACGCCGTATGAAGGCTCCCTCGTAACCTGGCCAAAGATCCCACTTGCCAGGGTCAATGGGTGGCTCGACGCCAAAGTATTTGCGGTACTTGTCCTGTTCCTTCAGGGCTTGATAGTGGCTGCACATTCGGCAATGTTAACGGCACCTCTGCGCCCTACCAAACCAAGTTGTCTTGACTGAGTTATCCCCGTCAACAGTTGGTTAATCTGTGGATAAGCTGTTGAAGAACTCTCACACACAGCATCAGTATTGGCATCACGGTCATTGCTCAAAAAATGGGCAGTTGTTGGGAAATCGGTTGAAGCCTTTATACTGGATATAACACCAGTCTTTCATGTATTCAGAAACTCTAGACCTAGCCACACCGATCCTGCTCTCAGAAGCTCCCGTCTAGATCAATGAATTGCCGTGCTGCGTTCAGGCTGGGTTTCCCTCCCCCGCAGAAGATCACATGGTGCAGCGTGTCGATCTGATGACCCAGTTGATTCGACATCCCCAGGCAACCTACTTGCTGCGTGTGCGCGGTGAATCCATGCGCGATGCGGGCATCTTCGACAACGACGTGGTGATGGTGGACCGGGCCGTCACGCCGCGCTCAGGCCAGGTGGTGGTGGCCGTCGTCGATGGAGAATTTGTCTGCAAGACCTTGTACCAACGCGCTGGCCGCATCAAACTCAGGGCTGCTAACGTCACATTTCCTGACATCACGCCCAAGGAAGGCCAGACCCTGGAAATCTGGGGTGTGGTGATTGCAGCCATCAAGCAGTTTCGGACCTGACCATGCACACGCCAAGCCGACGCCGGCCCGAGTTTGATGAGGCACGTATCTATGAATACCCGGATCACCTGCGCCAAGCGATCGACGACCTGCCTGCTGCTCCCGGTGTCTATGTGTTCCATGGCGAAGACGGTGACTTGCCGCTCTACATTGGCAAGAGCGTCAACCTGCGCAACCGGGTGCTGTCACACCTGAGAACCGTAGAAGAAGCCAGGATGCTGCGCCAGACCAAGCGCATCAGTCACATCCGCACCGCAGGCGAAATAGGTGCCTTGCTGTTAGAGGCCAGCATGATCAAACAGCAGCAACCGCTGTTCAACCAGAAACTCCGACGCACCCACCAGCTTTGCTCCCTGCGCCTTGAAGGTGGCGTCCCCAGCATCGTCTACTCGAAGGATGTGAACTTCGCCACCAGCACTGATCTGTACGGTCTCTACAGAGGCCGCCGGTCTGCACTCGATGGACTGCGCCAGATAGCAGATGACAACCAACTCTGTTACGGCGCACTCGGCCTGGAAAAGCTCAAACCTGGCAAGCCCTGCTTTCGGGCCATGCTGCACCAATGTGCCGGAGTCTGCCGGGGAGATGAGAGCAATGAGGCCCATCTGAGCCGCCTGCTCACCAGTCTGGAGGCACTCAGCATCGCCTGCTGGCCCTATCCTGGCGCTGTCGGGCTTGTGGAGCGTTACGAGGACGAATGCCAATTCCATGTCATCCGCAACTGGTGCTATCTGGGCAGTGTCACCGAACTCAGTGCGGCCAAGAGTCTGGATGCGCAGGCGGCGGGGTTCGACGCCGATGGCTACAAGATTCTGTGCAAGCCGGTACTGGGCGCAACAGTCGAGATTGTCCTGCTGTAGGTAAGGCAGAACAGGTATGTACGCCCTGGTCGATGGGAACAACTTCTACGTCTCCTGCGAACGGGTATTCCGACCCAGCCTGAGTGGACGACCTGTTGTCGTGCTGTCCAACAATGACGGCTGCGCCATTGCCAGAAGCAACGAAGCCAAGGCACTGGGGATCAAGATGGGAGCGCCGTGGTTTCAGATTCGGGATCTGGCTGAATCAGATGGCCTGATAGCCCTGTCGGCGAACTTTGCCCTCTATGGTGATCTGAGCGACCGCATGATGAGTCTGGCAGCCGGTCTCGGTCCAAGGCAGGAAATCTATTCCATTGATGAGTCCTTTATCGACCTCACCGGAGTTCCAGGCAACATGACCGAGCGAAGCCACACCATCCGCTCCCGCATCCTGCAGTGGGTCGGCATTCCCTGCGGCATCGGCATTGGGCCAACAAAGACCCTGGCCAAGCTGGCCAACCACATTGCGAAGACGGCTGAGCGCAAACCTGGGAGCTATCCAGAACACCTGGCACAGGTCTGTGATTTGTCGGCATTGCCGAAGACAGAGCTGGACGCCGTCATGGCCGCTACGCCTGTCAACGAAGTCTGGGGAGTCGGCAGGCAGATCACCAATCAACTCAATGAGGCTGGAATTACGACCGTGCTGGAACTCACGGAGCTTGATCCGGCGATGGTCCGAGGTCGCTGGTCTGTAGTGCTGGAGCGCACCGTCCGCGAGTTGCAGGGAAGATCCTGTATCAGTCTGGACCACGCACCCGCGCCCAAGCAAGAGATTGCCTGCACACGCTCGTTTGGGCACCCGGTGACAGATCTGAAGGACTTGAGCGAGGCAGTGACCGACTTTGCCAGCAGAGCCGCTGTGAAACTGCGCAAACAGCGCAGTCTGGTCAATCAGGTACTTGTCTTCATCCGCACCAGTCCGTTTCGCAAGGACGCTCAGTACAGCCGCTCGACCACGGTGCCGCTGAGCCGACCCAGTGCTGACAGTGCCTTGGTCATTGATGCAGCATTGGCAGGTCTGCGTGCCATCTACCGCCAGGGTTTCAAGTACGCCAAGGCAGGCGTCATGCTGTTGGAGCTACAGGAAGATACCGTGCAGCAAGGAGAACTGGATTTACAGGATGGTGATGTGAAGGACAGGGGTAAGTTGATGTCAACGCTGGATGGTCTCAATCACAGGTATGGATGGTTGACGACAATTACCTTGGCCGGTTGACGACAACTATGTTGGCCGGTTAGAGGCCTGTACCGGGCGGGCCCGGGAGGCGGGGCTACCGTTGGACCTTCGAACACCAATCGAAGGTAGGCGGCATGCCCGGCAAGAGAATCACGGACCACCAAGTGCAGAAGTACAAGCAACACCGCAACAAGCTCAGCCAAGTGGCTG
>CAIYMN010000263.1 GCA_903927295.1 uncultured beta proteobacterium
GCCTTCAAAACCGCCAGATTCACCAAGGATGCGAAGAAGGCAAAGATCAAAGATGAAGATCTTTGCCAGGCGATCAGGCAAGTCATGTTGGGCCAGGCAGATGATCTGGGTGGAGGTGTTTTCAAGAAGCGACTCAATGACAACCTGCACCGGTCAATCATTTTGGCCAAGGGCGGCCAGTATTGGGTCTACGAGTACCTGTTTGCGAAGAAGGACCGAGACAACATCGAAGACGACGAGTTGCTGGCTTTCCGGCTGCTGGCCAAGAGCTATGCAGGCTTGAAAGAACACCAGCTTGGTCAGTTGATTGCCAATGGGGACTTTGTGGAGATTTGCCATGACGACAAAACAAAAATTCAAGAGTGATGTTTTTGAGGCGATTCACGCCTCGGCTTCGGCGCTTCAAAAAGTGGGCGCCATTGACTTGACGACGATGCGCAAGTTCGACGAATCGTGTCTGACCACGCCGGTAACTCTGGAGCCCAGGCAGATCAAAGGCATTCGTGAGCGCGCGCATGTAAGTCAGCCCGTTTTTGCGCGATACCTCAACACCAGTGAGTCGACGGTACAAAAGTGGGAATCCGGAAGCAAGCAGCCCAGTGGAATGGCGCTCAAATTACTGGCGGTGGTTGATAAGCACGGATTAGAAGTGTTAGCTTGAGCGGGAATTTTGAGGAACTGCTTTACAGCGAGCAAATTCAGCAGCACCCTGTGCAGCAACCAAAATCGATACCTGCCCGTCGTTTCGATTTGATGTTGCACTTCTCGGCCGCTGAGTTACTTCATCTGGCCAACAGACCGATGGGGAATTCCTCGTTTTAGGAAAAGGAGGGGATGGGCACAGTTAGCCGACCTGGTAGGGTTGATGCTGGCATGCTCCAGCCGTTCCAAAGCTTGGGCCGCCGGCCTGGTTGGCATTGTGAAGTGTGTTGAGTTGAACAGCACTTTGGCGATGGGTCTGGCGAAGTAGTTCTATATTTCTCCTAAGTATTGCACGATAACATCTTATATGTTATCGTGCGTTTAGTATGTTATTTACTAACTTCCCGTGCTGATGCTCGATATCGCTGTTCATCGTTACCTTCACGAAGTTCTGGGCGTTCCCGTCCAGGAGTTTCGACCATGGGCTCGCGAATCCGAACTGCCGTATTTCCTGCGGGATGCCTTTGAGTTCCATGAACTCGACCTGCTGGGACACCCAGTTTTGCTGGCGATCGACCGCAAGACCGACAAGCCACTTCTGGGCGAGATTCGAACCCAGTTAAATAAGGTGAGGGCGCTTGCCGGGCAGCCGGTCATTTATGTCACAAGCGCCTTGGCCTCCTACGAGCGCCGGCGCTTGATCGAGCAGAAGATCGCGTTCATTGTCCCCGGCAATCAACTCTATCTACCTGACCTCGGTCTCGATTTACGCGAATACTTTCGCCAGCGATCACCGAATGGGCAAGCAACGCTGAGTCCCTCGACGCAGGCAATGCTGATCACGGTGCTGCTGCGTCGGCCTTGGCACACTGAGTGGCTACCGTCTATGGTGGCTACTGAACTGGGCTATACGCCGATGACCCTCTCCCGAGTAATCAAGGAGTTGACAGCGGCCGGCATTGCCTCGCCTTACACGGTCGGTCGGTCACGCTGGTTGCGAATGGACCGCCTGCCACAGCAAATTTGGGAGCAGGCAAGACCCTTGCTGCGCAGTCCGGTCAAGCGGACCGTGTGGGTGCACCACGCTGAACTGCCGATTGCCATTGAGCCGAAGCAGCTGGCCGGGCTGAGCACGCTTGCAAGCAATTCGATGCTGGCTGCACCACAATGGCCAATTTACGCGTTGAGCCCGGCTCAGTGGAAGGCGGCAAAGCAGGCTGGCATCGAAGAGTTACCCGAGCCCACGCCCAGTGCGTGCGAATGGCAATTGTGGAGCTACAGCCCGGCGCTACTGCCGGGCACCAACTCGGTAGATCCGTTGTCGCTGATACTCAGCCTGCAGGACAACCCGGATGAGCGCATTCAACTCGCGCTGGATGAACTTAAGGAGCAGTTGCCGTGGTGAAGGGACTGGACGTTTTTCGTACCTGGTTTAAGGACCACGCCGATCAGTACGTTTTGATAGGTGGCACGGCTGCCACCCTGACCATGGAAGATGCCGGGCTGGCGTTTCGCGCCACAAAGGATTTGGACATCGTTCTGCACGTCGAAGCGCTGACGCCGGCATTCGGGCAGGCCTTCTGGAAATTCATCGAAGCGGGAGGTTACGCCATCCGCCAGGCCAGCGACACCGGCAAGCCCATTTTTTACCGCTTTCAAAAGCCAACTGACGAGCGTTTCCCGGTGATGGTCGAATTGTTCGCGCGGGCGCCGGATGGTCTTGAGCCAGCCGCAGGCAGTCAACTTACGCCGATACCGCTGGAAGAAGCCGTCTCAAGCCTATCTGCCATCCTGCTGGATGACGCGTACTATGAATTCATCATGGCCGGGCGACGTGAAGTCGAAGGCTTGCCTTGGGTCGGCGAGGATCGGTTGATTCCGTTGAAAGCGGTTGCGTGGCTGGACCTGAGCGCTCGCAAGGAACGCGGCGAGCAGGTGGATTCGAGGGATATCCGCAAGCACCTCAACGACGTGCTGCGGCTTGCCCAATTGCTTGCACCTGCAACCCGAATACCGATCGTGCAGAGGATCTCTGAACACATGATCCGATTTCTGACGGCGCTACCTTTGGATACCTCGATCAATCCGAAAACGTTACAACTTGGCGACATTACGGTCGCCAGCATCGCTGAGCGCATCGCGATGGCGTATGAGCTCGACTTGAAAACAGTTTGAGACCTGGACCTTGGCAATGTCCCAAGGCTTACTCGCTCCCCCAGCAGGCAAGATGGATCTTGTTCGCAGGAAATGTGAAGCCTCTTGACCCAGATACTGGCCGTTAAGCGCAAACACAAGGTAGTTGCTCAGGGTTTTTAGACGTGTGGATGCAGACAATTACTCCCTGGCAATCGCCGCCTCAATGCAATGGCGGGTCGGATCGGGTCCCGGGCATTTGGCTGCTGCATTGCACGGGATCGGAGTTTTGGTAAATGGTGTTGATATGACTGCGTGGCCTCCAGAAGCCATCGTAGGTGTAGCGTAGCGTGGACTGCAGATCCCCCTCGTCGTCCAGGATGGCAGCGCTCCAGGTAAGGAGATTGCCTTGTTGCACATGAGAAACACGGAACTCGCTGGACGACAACATGGCGCAATTGCACATTCCAGCAAGTTGCAGCCACTGGCCCTGTGTGATGGCGTCATGCATTGGTTGGGGCCGACCGAGAAGAATATGGGGTTTGCAAGGAGTTCTCTGCGGCGGCACATTCTGGGCATTGGCCACAGATAGGCCGGCAGGTGCTGCCACTGGAGTTTGGGCTTGGCCGTACGTCATGACTGCCGTCATGAGATCGGACATCCGTGCGCTCCCCCAGACATCGTAGGTCTGGCACGTCGGATGTGGTCTCCAATGATCCCATCCAACATAGGCCAGGAGCAAGAGAACCTCTGGCCGATCAGGTTCCATGATCGTTGTGACATCGGGCACCTCGGCAGACTGCCATTGATTGGGATCTGTTGATGTGAGCACCGTTGGGGAGGAGTTTGAATCCTGATCGGAGCACTTTGCGAGCGACGCCAGCCTTCTGGACTCCCGACTCAAGCATGCCTGCAGGATGAGCGGTGAGAGATCGGTCAGGCGATGCACGCTGACCGCAGCCACCGAACATACATCCGCACTGTGCACACCGAGAGTCCGTGCCCAAGCTGCGTTGACTTCGGCCAGCAAAGCTGTGTCCCAGTTCTTGAATGAAAGAGCGTTCCTCATGTGTACCCGGCTGTCATGACGGACCAGCACCGGCCAGGCAAACAGGCCCAGCTTCACAACCGTTGAGCTATTGGCAGGAGGCGCGAAGCTTGACTGAGGTCTGTGGCTGAGGACACCAAAGCCTGCGTCGAACAGGGCTTGCTGTCGGGCTTCCTGCTGTGTCTGGTCTGGAGCATCAAGGACATAACGACGTAGTCGATCGACCTCACGCTGGCTCAGCAATCCGTTTGGCGTGCTGGCGTATCGAATCAACTCTGGCGCGACCGCGGTGGTATAGACGGCGTCGACATCGGTTGTTGCGCAAGCGAATCCGGGAACGGCTGCGCTCGGCATGGGTCGAACTGGGCGGGGAGGGCGGTAAGGTCGTGGTTATTGAATCAGTCATCCATTCAAAATACACGACAAGACAATTTTTGCAAATACGATGGTGAACTGGTGATGGGTGTCCAGGCCCATTTGGTCGATGGACCGATCAGAATTCACTGCCCTATAGCTGCCGGTCGGGAGCACCCGCCTACGACCAATTGTTGACGGTCAGATTCATTCTCGATACCAATGGGATGAACGCCCTCACCTTAGGCAGCACCGTTATGTGCCAAAGTGGAGTTGCGTAGCAACCCCAAAACAGGAGCAACCACGATGAAAGTCTCAACTGTAGGCATCGACCTGGTCAAGAATCTGTTCAAGTCTTGGCAGCGAAGATCAACTGCAAGTGACCCAAATCAAGGCATCATTGAATAGAATTGTTGATTTCCAAGCAAACTTGACCCCGGTTTTCCATTCAATACTGACCCCACCTGTTGCAGTTTAAAGCC
>CAIYMN010000264.1 GCA_903927295.1 uncultured beta proteobacterium
CAGCGCGTGGCCAAAGCCAGCCTCGCGCGGCGCGGCGCCAGACACATAGCCCAGATCGACCTGAAGCTTGCCACCGCGCAGCGCTACGTTGCCCCAGCCAATGACCTGATCCCGCCACAACAGCGGCAGAGCGTAATAGCCGCGCACCCGTTTGGCAGCCGGCGTGTATGCCTCGAAACGGTAGGCCCAGTCCCACAACATTTCAAAACGCCGCCGGTCCCAAACGACAGGGTCAAACGGCGCCAGCAGACGCACCACATCGCCTACCGCATGGCGGCGTGAGGCCGGCGACTCGTCCGCTGGCCAGTACCAGGTCACGCCATCGACCCTGCTGGAAGCCAATCGCAGCTTGGCCCGCTGCAAGGCCGTCTGGCGCTGATCGGCCCATTGCGGCGCGCCGCCGCGCAGATGGCTGATCAGTTCCCCGAGTGAGCGTTCAGGCAGGGGCGCGTACTTGCGCACGATCACATCCACCAGTGCGTCCATGGCCTGGTTCGGTCCGGCTACCTCTGCTAGCGGCTCACGCGGCTGGCAGACCGCATAGGTGCGCACGCCACTGACGCGCCCGGCAATGCGCAACATGCCACGGTAATGCATGTCGTCGAGCAGCTGCGTGCTGGCATTGGACGAACCACCGAACCAGTTGCGTGCCGAGCCGTGTGCAAAGTGCGTATCGACCTCGCGCGGATGCACCACCCCGTGCTGTCGCACAAAGTCAAGCACGGCATAGGCCTTTTTCAAACGCGCTGCCGGCCACGCCGTGCGCGGCGTGCGGGGGTGCATCAGCGACTGCGTGGCACGCGGCAAAAAGCCGTAGTTGACGAAAAAGTCTTCTTCAATGTCGAGCTTCGGGTAACGCCGCTCCAGATCGCCTGCGCAATAGCCCTTGACGCGGTGGCGCAGCGTCAGGTCTTGCGCACGCGCCGGCGCGCGGATCGGGTCCGCCTGCACGAAGCCCAGACGCTCTATTGCTCGGCCTAGCGTGGTGGGCGTGAACAACGTGCGCGCCACGGCGTAGCGGCGCAGGCTGTCCAATTTGATGAGAGTGGTGGCGAGCTTAGGCATGCTTTGCGAGATGGCGCCAACCGAACCTTGACCCCGGCGTAACGCTATTTGGCGGGGCGGTGCAGCGCGCAGATCTTGTTGCCGTCCGGGTCCCTCAGATAAGCCAGATAGAGTTTGCCGGCCGCGCCTTCGCGCCAGCCCGGAGGGTCTTCGCAAGTGGTGCCGCCGTTGGCGACGCCAGACGCATGGAAGGCATCGGCTTGCTCTGGTGACTGCACGGTAAACCCGAGGGTGCTGCCATTGCCGTGCGTAGCGGGCTGGCCATTGATGGGCGTGGTGATGCCGAAGGTGCCGGTGGGGCTGCGGTAGAAATAGCGGTTCTTGTTGGCCACGCCAGGGCCGATGCCCAGCGTACCGAGCAGCGAATCGTAAAACTTTTTCGAGACCTCAAGATCATTAACACCAACCATCACATGACTGAACATCGTTTTCTCCGTTAGAGCCCGACATGGGCGAAGTTGAATCGTCAGGATCGTACCCCGGCTCTGCCCAGAATGTAATTGGCAAGGAGACATGGATCGCGGCCTGCGCCGGGACAACAACCAATGCGATGTTGCCAAGACAACTTGGTATATGCACGTTGGTACCAATACCACCTACCAAGCATCAATCGCCAGACCGCTAGCCCCCGGCAGCTCGCGCTGTGTCTGCAAACCGCGCACCAGCCAGTCGCGGGTTTGCGCCGGGTCAATGACGGCGTCGATCTCCAGTGTGGCAGCCATGTTGAGGGCGCTGCCCTTCTCGTACGCGGTGGCCACCAGGCTTTCGAACAATGCCGCACGCTGCGGACCTTCCGGCACGGTTTCCAGTTCTTTTCGGTAACCCAGTCGCACTGCGCCTTCCAGACCCATGGCACCGAATTCGCCGCTGGGCCAGGCCACGGTGAACAGCGGCGAGTGAAAGCCGCCCGCTGTCATCCCCATGGCACCCAGTCCGTAGCCCTTGCGCAGCACGATGCTCAGGTACGGTACACGCAAATGCGCTGCCGCCAGGAACATGCGGCTCACATGGCGCACCTGTGCCTGGGCCTCTATCTCCGGACCGACCATAAAGCCAGGTGTGTCGACCAGGCTCACCAGCGGCAGGCCGTGCGCATTGCAGAGTTGCATGAAGCGCGCCGCCTTGTCGGCGGCGTCGGCATCAATTGCACCACCCAGATGCAGCGGGTTATTGGCCAGCAGCCCCACCGGTCGGCCTTCAATGCGTGCCAGTGCGGTGTGGATGCCTTTGCCAAAACCGGTGCGCAGTTCCAGCAGGCTGCCCTGATCCGCAAGTCCGGCCATGACGACGCGGGTGTCGTAAACGCGCAGGCGGTTTTCCGGCACCACGTCGCGCAAGGCCAAGGCATCGGGCGCCAGCCAGTCCTTGATGTTGCCCTGAAAGAAGGACAGGTAATGCCGCGCCGCAGCCACTGCCGCGCGCTCGTCGGCGACCAGAATTTCGATCACGCCGTTGCCATGCTGGACATCGCTGGGGCCAATCTGCTCCGGCTTGTAAACGCCCAGACCACCGCCTTCCACCATGGCCGGGCCACCCATGCCGATGTTGCTGCTTTGGGTTGCAATGATCACGTCGCAGCAGCCCAGCAGGGCTGCGTTGCCGGCAAAGCAGCGCCCGGCGACGACACCCAGCACTGGCACGTGACCGTTCAGGCGCGCAAAGCTGGCAAAGGTTGAAACGTGCAAGCCCGCCACGATGGGCATGTCCACATCACCCGGACGGCCACCGCCGCCCTCGGCAAAGAGCACGACTGGTAATTTCTGCTGCAAGGCGATGCCCAGCAGCCGGTCTGTCTTCTGGTGGTTGCGCATGCCCTGCGTTCCGGCCAGCACGGTCGCGTCGTAGGCCATGACGACGGCGCGGCTGCACTCCGGTGCAAACAGGCTCTGGTTGATGCTGCCAATGCCGGTCACCATGCCGTCGGCCGGCGTGTTCTTGATCAGGTCTTCTTCGGAGCGGCGACTGCGCTGCGCTGCCACAGCAAGCGCGCCGTATTCCATGAAAGAACCAGCATCGCACAGGTCGGCGATGTTTTCGCGTGCGGTGCGCTGCCCCAGAGCGTGGCGCTTGCTCACCGCCTCTGCCCGGTTCGCATCGAGCGTGGGTGCATGGCGATCCAGTACCCGCTGCAGGTCGGCACGCACAGTTGCCCCGCTGGACGAGGGCCTGATTGCGGTGCTCGCAGAAGCCTCGTCCGACCGAACGCCTGGCGCCACTCGCTGCAGGTTTGCCAGCAGTTCACCTTCAGCCACCAGGGCGCCCGCCTCAAAGAACAATTCGGCAAGTCGCCCGTCATGTTCGGCACGAATTTCGTGTTCCATCTTCATGGCTTCCAGAACGAGCAGCAGGTCGCCCGCTTTGACATCAGCACCGGCATGAACATGCCAGGCAACAATCTGGGCTTGCAGGGGTGAGCGTATTTCAGTCATGGCCGGATTTTGCGACAACGGCCACGGTCGATCGGTCAAACACGGGACAAGAGCCTGCGGCACAATAGCCGCATGAACCTTGCTCCCCTCATCCAACTGAATCGTGGCGGCACGCTGGAATGCCTGCACTTCGGTGCCGTGGCCGTTGTCAATACCCAGGGCAAACTGCTGGCGCACAGCGGCGACCCGCACTGGCTGACGTTTTCGCGATCCACCCTCAAGGCCTTGCAGGCGCTGCCCTTCATGCAGGCGCAGGGGCCAAAGCAGTTTGGTTTTTCGCCCGAGCAGATTGCCCTGATGTGCGCCAGTCACAACGGCGAGGAAGCGCACATCACCCAGGTGCAGGGCATGCTGGACCAGGCGGGCCTCACCTATAAGGCGCTGCGCTGTGGCTGTCACGTGCCGCGTTTTTACAGTCTGCTCGGCAAGACCCCGCCAGCAGACGCCGTGTTTGATGACAGGCACAACAACTGCAGCGGCAAGCACGCCGGTTTTCTGGCCTATTGCGTGCAGCACGGACTGAGCCTGGACGACTACACCGACCCGTTACACCCGGTGCAACAGGCCATCCGGCGTGACGTGGCGCGCGCTGTCGGCATGGACGCCAACGCCTTCAAGATGGGCATCGACGGTTGCTCGGCACCCAACTACGCCATGCCGCTGTCAAGTCTGGCTTACGGTTATGCGCGCCTGGCCAGCGGAGCCAGAGACAGCGAATTCGGCGAGAGTTTTGCAGCACTGAGTGAAGCCATGACGGCACACCCGGATCTGGTCTCGGGTACCGGCCGCAACGACCTGGCCTTCATGCTGAGCGGGCGCGGCGACTGGGTCAGCAAGGTTGGCGCCGACGGCGTTCAGGTGCTGGGCAGCAAGAGCCGGGGCGAAGCCTTTGCCATCAAGATCATCGACGCCAACAAGGACGCGCTGTTCGCAGCCAGCGTCGAGGTTCTGGAGCAACTGGGCTGGCTCGACGACGCGCAGCGAGAGGAGCTCAAGCCCTGGCGAGCGCAGACCATCCACAACGTGCGCGGCCTGACGGTCGGTGAACGCCTGCCGGTTTTCAAGCTGCAAAAGCCCTGACACCTCGTCATCCCGGACTTCAGAAATTGTCATCCCGGACTTGATCCGGGATCCAGTGCTACGCGAACACTGGATTGCGGATCGAGTCCGCAATGACAATGAACTCCCGCAATGACAAGAAGCCTCAGCCTTCGTAGCGGCCGAGCTTGTGCGCCAGTTCGATGGCCGAGCTCACTTCCATTTTCTTGAAGATGTTGGCGCGGTGAAACTCCACCGTGCGCTGGGTGATGCCCAGGTGCTCGGCAATCGTCTTGTTGTAGTGGCCCTTGATCAATTCATCGAGTACCTCGCGCTCGCGCGGGCTCAGGCTGACCAGCGCCTGGCGCAGCCGCTGCGCCTGTTGCTGCTCGTCGGTCATGGCGCTGGCCGCTGCCAGTGCATGCTCGACTTTGTCCACCAGCACATTGTTCTGAAAAGGTTTTTCCAGAAAATCCCAGGCGCCGTTCTTCACCGCCGAGACCGCCATGCTGACATCACCGTGCCCCGTCAGGAAAAGAATCGGCCAGGGGCATCCCAGCGCCTTGAGTTCTTCGAAAGTACTCAAACCTGAAAGCGGCTCCATCCGGATATCCAGCAGCACAACGGCATGACCCCAATGCGGCAGACGCGCACGAACCGCTTGCAGGAAGACATCACCGCCGGCCCAGGTTCCGGCCTTGTGACCGCGCGAGTCGAACAGCCAGGCCAGTCCCTCGCGAAAATCAGCGTCGTCATCAACAATATGAATTTCAGGGTTCACGCACCATTCTCCTGCCCCGCAACCGAATCCGAACCGTGCCCTGAGAGCGGCAAGCACAAACTGAACATCGCACCGCCCAGAACCGGATCGCGTGCCACGTCAATGCGCCCATGGTGCGCCTCCAGCACCGAGCGACAAATCGCCAGACCCATGCCCATACCGTCGGCCGAAGCGCTGAAGAACGCACCAAAAATCTGTTCCTTATGCTCCTCGCTCACACCAGGCCCACTGTCACTCACCACAATGGCGACCTGGGTCTCGTCCTACTCGATACGCACCTGGACTCGCGCTGGCCGATCCGCCAGCGGGGCCCAATGCAGGGCATTGGCGACCACGTTTTGCACTGCGTGTTCCAGCAACAAGGTGTCGGCTTGCACCCACACCGGCGTTGGCCCAAGCGCAAGCTCCAGACTGACCTGGCGCTGCGTCTGGTGCTGTATCAGCGTAGCGCGCAGGAAAGCCGCCAGATCAAGACGCTGGCGCGACATTTCACGGCGTCGCGCGAAGGCATTGACGCGCTGGATGATGCGCCCCGCCTTGTCAGCCAACCGGTCCATCCGCTCCACCACTGGCATCACTTCTTCAAGCGAGATCCGGCCGCTGCGCAGGCGATTGAGCAGACCATTGGCAAAGCTGCTGAGTGCGCCCAGAGGCTGATTCAATTCGTGCGCCAGGGTCGATGCCACCTCGCCAACGACCACCAGGCGGCCTGAAGCCTGCAAGCGTTCCTGCTGGCGCGCCGCCAGACGCTCGGAGCGCTTGCGCTCGCTGATGTCAAGCACCGAACTCATCCAGCCAATCTGTTCGCCATCAGCGGTATTCAGGGGCGCTTCATGGATCAACACATCAAGTAAATGCCCGTCACGGTGCTGGAACTGCACTTCCACGCCGTCCTCGCGCGTACCCTGAGCAATGATGTCCCGATGTACCAGATGGAGTTCATCGGCCTGCTCTGCCGGCCAGTAGGGCAGCGGTGTCGATCTGCCGAGCAGCTCGGCTGCGGTGTAACCAACCAGACTGCAGAAGGATTCGTTGACGTAGAGGATTTTGCCCTTGCGGTCCCAGGCGCGAAGGCCAATGGTCACGGAATTTTCCATCGCCGTGCGCAAAGCCACCTGCGCCGCAAACAGGGCCTGTACCTGCTGGCGTTTGACAAAGTCGCGCCGCAGCGCCCACAGACTGACCAGCATGCCCAAGAGAAACAACAATGCCACAAGGAAGAAGATGCGCGGCACGGTAGCCGGCTGCACGCCTACAGGCGTCACGCCCAGAAACAGGTCGGTACCGGGCAAGTTCAGCGCGGCACGGTAGGCCTTGGCGCCAGTCAGTTCGTCGGGCGCGCCTTTCAACTCATCGGTGATCAACTGAACCGCATGGTTTTGCGAAAACCATGTAGGCACCATGGCGGCCGTGGCACGCTCCAGTGACAAGGCGGCCACGTAATTGCCGACAAACAGCCCACGCTCAAAAAATGGCACTGCCAGCCAGACTACATCGGTCAGCCGCGCATCCGCCCCTTGCATGAGACCAGCGTAGGCAGCGCGCCGCAGGCCACGGGTCGTGTCCTGCATGGTGGCCAGCGCTTGCGCATTGCCGGTGTGCGCAGACCGGTCGCTGTACCAGCGCTGCGGCCCGGCGTTCGCGCCATGAGTTGCCTCGGCCGCCAGCCAGCCATGCGACAGCACGATGCCACTCTCGCGCCACAGCAATCCGCCCTGTAACTGCAGTTTCTCGCTCTTGCCAGCGCCCTGCACACTTTGGCGCGCCAGCAGCAGCAGATCATCTTCGAGGCGGCGGAAGTGAAACTGCACGCTTTGCTCTATCCACTGCGCATCGGCGGCGCGCGCACGCGCTTCCTCGTCGGCTTCAAACGTATTGAGATACAGGACCAGCGTCACTACCGAAGCCAGCAACAGCAGCAGCAAGCCAAGCAGCCAGAGCAAGGCACGCCGGTTGCGACTGGCGTGACTTGGCATCGTCTGTTGCAGCAGGGCAAAGTCGAGTGATTGGTCAGCCACAGCGGTTCGGGTTTTAACCATTGTTTTTCAGACAGGTCTTCGCATAATAGCCAGCATGTCAAGCCCTGCCCTGGTCGTCTCCAGCCATCGTCGAGCGTACCTGCGCCGCCTTGGCGCGTCCGCGCTGGCCCCGTTAATGGGCTCTTCACTGATGCAGCGCCCTGCGCTGGCGGCATCCGACAAAGCCGTCACGCTGCGGTTTTCCCACGTCGTGGCAGAAGAGACGCCCAAAGGTTTGGCTGCCAAACGCTTCAAGCAACTCGCCGAACAGCGATCCGGCGGACGTATCAGGGTACTGATTTACCCGGACGCCCAGCTCTACGGCGACCACGATGAAATGCAGGCACTGCAACTCGGCGCCGTGGACATGCTGGCACCGTCCTTGTCAAAGTTCGGACGCATCGGTTTTCCGGAGTTTGAGCTGTTTGACCTGCCTTTCCTGTTTGGGCGGGTCGCCGACGTGCGACGCATCACGCAGGGCCCACTCGGGCAGCGTCTGCTGGAGCGCTTGGGTCGCCAGGGCATGACCGGATTGGGTTACTTCGACAACGGTTTCAAACAGATGAGTGCCAACCGACCGCTGCTGACGCCATCTGATTTTGTCGGCCTGCGCATGCGTGTGCAGGCCTCACGGGTGATTGCGGCGCAGATGCGTGCCCTGGGCGCCCAACCAGTGGACCTGCCTTTCAGCGAGACGCGACGGGCGCTGGAAACCGGCGTTGTGGATGGCACCGAAAACCCGGTGTCGAACTTCTGGACGCAGGGCATGCACGAAGTGCAAAGCGATCTCAGCCTGACCGAGCACGGTTATCTGGGTTACGCCGTGGTCGTCAATCAACGCTTCTGGCTCAGCCTGTCCACAGCCGACAGCGAACTGATAGGGCAGACCTTTCGCGAGGCACTGGCCTACGGCAACACCATAGCGGACTCGCAGAACGACAAGGCACTGGCGTCGCTGCGCCAAACCGGCAGCACCCGAATCCATGTTCTGAGCCAGACCCAGCGTGAGCGCCTGCGCAGCGCCGTGGAGCCGGTCCACAAGGCACTGGCCAACCGCATTGGCCTGGCCTGGATGGATGCCATGCGCGATGCCCTGAGACAAACCCTCAAGGGTTAACCCTAGCTGTTGAACGCCACAGTTGCCACGCCGGCCATTGTTCACTAACCTTCGCCTGTTCAGTTGACAACTCTTCCCATCTTTTTGGAGAAACCCATGAAACTCAAAGTCTTGCTCGCAAGCGTCTTCTTGGCGCTGGGTCTGAGCGCCAATGCGCAGATCGTCATCAAGTTAAGCCACGTCGTGGCAACCGATACGCCAAAGGGCCAGGCGTCGGAATTCTTCGCCAAACGAGCGGGAGAATTGACCAAGGGCAAGGTGAAGGTCGACGTATACGCCAATAGCCAGCTCTACAAGGACAAGGAAGAGATGGAGGCCCTGCAAATGGGCGCGGTGCAGATGCTGGCACCGTCGCTGGCCAAGTTCGGCCCGCTCGGCGTGAAGGAATTCGAAGTGTTTGACTTCCCCTTCCTCTTTGACAACACGGCAGACCTGCACAAGATAACGCAAGGGCCGGTAGGCGCAAGTCTGTTAGCCAAGCTTGAACCCAAGGGTGTCAAGGGCCTCGCCTTCTGGGACAACGGTTTCAAATCGTTCTCGGCCAACACGCCGCTGAAAAACGTGGCTGATTACAAGGGCAAGAAATTCCGCATCCAGTCCTCCAAAGTGCTGGAAGAGCAAACCCGCGCGCTCGGCGGGATTCCGCAGGTGATGGCTTTTTCCGAGGTGTATCAGGCGCTGCAGACCGGCGTGGTTGACGGCACCGAGAATCCGATTTCCAACCTGTACAGCCAGAAGATGCATGAGGTGCAAAAGCACCTGACCCTGACCGAACACGGTTACCTGGGCTACGCGGTGATCGTCAACAAGAAGTTCTGGGACGGTTTGCCGGCTGACATTCGCGGCCAACTGGAGCAGGCCATGAAGGAAGCCACGGCGCTCGCGAACAGCGTTGCCAAGAAAGACAATGACGACGCCCTGGATGGCGTGAAGAAGGCCGGCAAGACCACCGTCTACGTACCGACCAAGGAAGAGCGCATGGCACTGAAGAAGGTACTGGTGCCAGTGCATGCCAAGATGGTTGACCGCGTCGGCAAGGAACTGCTGGAGGCAATCTACAAAGACACCGGATTCGACCCAAAGAAGTTGTAACAGGCCTGCCCTTGCCGGAGCACAAACCATGAAATTTCTTGACCACCTCGAGGAATGGATCATCTCCTTCCTCATGGCCGGCGCAACGCTGCTGATCTTCGTATCCGTGTTGCATCGCTACCTTGCCAGTGCGCCGATTCCGTATTTGCAGGACTGGATGCTCTCGCTCAACCTCAGTTGGGCACAGGAGTTGTGCATCATCATGTTCGTCTGGATGGCCAAGTTTGGTGCAGCCTACGGTGTGCGTACGGGCATTCACGTCGGGGTCGATGTGGTGGTCAACCGCCTGGAAGAAAAGACCAGGGCCAAGTTTGTGCTTTTTGCCTTGCTGGCGGGCGCGTTCTTTACCGGCTGCATAGGTTATCTTGGTGCTCACTTTGTCTGGGAAAACGGCGGGCATCATGACATCTTCAAGTGGCTCCATGTTGATTTCGGCGACATCCCCGAGGGACCCACCACGCCTGATCTGGAGTGGCCGACGTGGATGGTTTACTGCGCCATTCCTCTTGGCTCATCGCTGATGTCGTTTCGCTTCATGCAGGTGGCCTGGACCTTTTTCAGAACCGGAGAACTTCCGCACCACGACCATGCCCATGTGGAAGGGGTTGAGGACACAGCACCACTGGTAGGCGAAACGCTGGCAGAGGGCGAGGAAATCACGCATGTCCATCTGGGCCAGGGCGACAAGGAATGGGCCAAGAGCCATCCCAAAGAGGGAGGCACCAAGTCATGAATGCTTCGATTCTCTTTGGACTCCTGATCGCGCTCATGCTCACGGGCATGCCGATCTCGATCTCGCTGGGCTTGACGGTACTGACCTTTATCGTGACCTTCACGCAGGTACCGCTGGAAGCCGTCGCGCTCAAGCTGTTTACCGGCATCGAGAAGTGGGAGATCATGGCGATTCCCTTCTTCATTCTGGCTGGCAACTTCCTGACGCATGGCGGGGTGGCACGACGCATGATCAACTTTGCCACTTCCCTGGTCGGCCATCTGCACGGTGGTTTGGCACTGGCATCGATTCTGGCTTGTGCCATGTTCGCTCTGGTCTGTGGTTCCAGTGTGGCTACCGTGGTGGCCATTGGCTCCATCGTGCTGCCTGCAATGGTGGCGCATGGCTACCCCATGGCCTTTGGTGCGGGTGTGATGATCACCGCAGGTTCGCTCGGCATCCTGATGTTGCCCAGCATTCCGAAAGTGATTTATGCCATCTCAACCAACACGTCCATCGGCGCCCTGTTCGTCGCCGGCCTGCTACCCGGAACGATGCTGGCCTTCATGCTCGGGTTTGTGACCTGGTATATCGCCAAGAAGAACAACTATCCCCGCATGAAGAAGGCGACCTGGATGGAGCGCATCAAGTACTTCCAGAACAGCGCGTGGGGATTGATGCTGGTCGTGATCATTGTTGGCGGCATTTATTCCGGCATCTTCACCGCGACCGAAGCGGCGGCGATGGCAGCGGTCTATTCTTTCTTTGTCTCGATCTTTGTCTACAAGGATATGGGAATGAAGGACGTGCCCAAGGTGCTGCGCGATTCGGCCAACATGTCGGCCATGCTGCTCTACATCATCACCAACGCCACGCTGTTCTCTTTCGTGCTGGCCAATGAGAATCTGCCACACCGGCTGGCCGACTGGATGCTGAGCATGAACCTTGGCAAGGAAGGTTTCCTGTTCGTTGTCAACATCATTCTGCTTGCCGCCGGCAACTTCATGGAGCCGTCAAGCATCATCCTGATCATGGCGCCGATCTTCTTCCCGGCTGCCATGCAGTTGGGCATCAACCCGGTGCATTTCGGCATCCTGATTGACGTCAATATGGAGGTCGGCTTGTGCCACCCACCAGTGGGTCTGAACCTCTATGTTGCGTCAGGAATTTCCCGTCTGGGCATTACCGAGCTGACGAAGGCGGTACTGCCGTGGCTGGGTACCATGATTGTGTTCCTGGTCATCGTCACCTACTGGCCATGGCTGACGCTGGTGGTGCCGCAGATGATGGGCATGCTGTAAGCTGACCCATTGACTCAAACCTCAAGCCCGGCTTTGGCCGGGCTTTTTTATCGATGCCGCAATGTTGTCCACACTGATTTTTGTATTTATCTTTTGCGTCGTTGCCGTGCTGGTCTACATGGGCCGCTACAGCGGTCGCGTAAGATTCGAACAAACCCGGTTGATCGACGCGCCCTTGGCCCAGGTGTATGCAATGGTTGCTGATTTGCACCAATGGCAGCACTGGAGCCCCTGGCTGGCACAGGACTCAGGTGCTGCATTGACGTTCTCCGACAGCGCCAGTGGCAAGGGCAGCCGTTGTTCCTGGGAAAGTGCGACGATGGGAGCCGGTTTGATTGAGCAGGTTCGCCTGCAGGCGCCCGAACGCATTGAGCAGCATTTGCGCTTGCGTCACCCGTTCACGGTTTTCGGGCGGAGCTACTGGACCTTTGACGATCAGGATGGCAAGACCAGGATCACCTGGGGCCTGCGTGGGCGCGTTGCATTTTCCATGCGCGCCTTTGCGGCCACTGTGAAGGGATCGCTGGCTCTTGATTGCCGCCATGCGCTGGACCAACTCGCGAGTTTGCTGGAGCCTGCGACTGCCGCACGCTATGAAATCGTTCATCTTGGCGTCCGTGATGTCGCGCCCATCCGTTATGTCTACCGCAATTACCAGGGGAGCATCAACGGTCTGCCCCAGGCGGTGGTCGACGTCACAGCCGAACTACGCCAGCAATTGACCACGGCCGGAGTCCCCGCCGCCGGCTCGCCGTTGGCGATCTACTTCAAGACCAACATCAAATTGCGAACCACGAGTTGCCACATTGGCATACCAGTCGATACGCCGGACGACTTCGATGCCTTTGCGGTGCGCGAGCTGGCCGCACACCGTGCCTACGTGGTGCGGCTCAATGGTGATCGCGCAGCGCTTGAAATCGCGTGGTTTTACGCCATGCAGCGCATGGTGGCACAGAAGATTCAGCCTGACCAGCGTCTGCCGCCTTTTGAAAGCTACCTCGTCCGCGATGCTCAGGCCTTGACGCAGGATCTTGTCACCGAGTTGCACCTGCCGGTTCGACTTGCAATCGTGCCCTTGTGAATTGATGGCGGCTTTACATTGACCTTTGATAATCGGCCTGATGTGTGCCAAGTCGATCCTAAACCACACTGCCGACCAACCTTTGAGATGCTGGCTGACGGCCCTGCTGCTGTGTTCGCTGGGCGCAGTTCACGGGCAGACCAAGGTCACTGAGCCGATCGAAGAATCAAGCGGCCCGACCGCAACCCCCGACGGCGCCATCAATCCCGAGACACCTGCTCGAGCCACGCCACGCCGCAGTTCGGGGGAATTGAAACCGGTGACCGTTTTCGGTACGGTACTCGATGATGTCGAAGCACGGCGCCAGTCCACCGCCAGCAAGATCATTGTCGGGCGTGAGGAAATCGAACGATTTGGCGACAGCACCGTGGGCGAACTGCTCAAACGCCTGCCAGGCGTCACGATGCCCGGTCGCCCGGGTCGCGGTGGCGCACCACGCATGCGCGGGCTGGGCGGTGGCTACACGCAGATCCTGATTGACGGCGAGCCAGCGCCACGCGGTTTTTCGCTCGACGAACTTTCGCCCGAGCAGATCGAACGTATCGAAATCCTGCGCGCACCGACTGCTGAAACCGGTGCCCGCGCCATCGGCGGAACGATCAACATCGTGACCCGCGGCGGTTACAGCAAGCGACTCAACGACCTTCGACTTGGAGTTGGCTTCGAGAATGGCAACCAACAGCCCGGCGCATCCTGGACCCGCAATGAAGTGGCGGGCAACTGGATCTACAACTTCTCGCTGTCGGCGCAACACGGCGAGCGCAGCAACGACAGCAGCAGCCACACAACGATTGAAAACCTGACGAACGGCGAGTTGACAGACCGGATCGAACGCACGCTTTCATCAGGCCAGCGCGACGCCATCCAGGCCAATGGCCGCCTGCAATGGCGCAGTGAACAGGGCGACACGGTGATACTGACTCCCATGCTGGTAGCCTCACAGAGTTCCAGCGTGAGCAGCAGCACCCTGCTGCAAAGCGGTGGTGCGGCACCCTTTGATAGCAGCGCCGGCACCGGCAGCAACCGTTTTGGCAGCCTGCGTCTGGGCGCGCAGTGGACACACCGTCTGCAGGAGGGCGGCAACTGGCAACTGCGCGCGACGCTCGGACAAAGCGATTGGGACAACGCGTCACTGCGCCAGTACTTTGGCGCAAGTCCCACAGTCGGCCAATCGGACAACCGCTCCGAGCAACATGACCTCAATTTCAGCGCCAGTGCCAAACTGACCAAGACGCTGGCGAACGAACACAGCCTGGTAACCGGCGCCGAGTTGCAAAGCAACCGCCGACGCGAAGCCGCCACGACCTTGCAGGATGGCGAGTCGCCCCTGACGGAGTTCGATGGCAATCTCACGGCGTCAAGCTTGCGTGCAGCCATCTACGCCCAGGATGAATGGTCCATCACGCGCCAGCTGGCGGCACACGCCGGCTTGCGCTGGGAAGGCATCAGCACCCAGGGCAGCACTGCCACCGGCTTGCCCGAATCAAGCAACCAGAGCAGCGTCTGGACGCCGCTGCTGCATGCCGTCTGGAAGTTCGACACGCAGAGCCGCGACCAGCTGCGCGCCAGTCTGACGCGCAGTTACCGTTCACCCGGTTTGCAGGACCTGATTGCGCGCCCACGCATCTCCGGCATGTTTCCGGGACGCGGACCCAATGATGAACTGCACCCGGACCGCGGCGGCAATCCGGACCTCAAGCCGGAACTGGCCAGTGGCCTGGACATTGCGCTGGAGCGCTTTTTGCCCGGCAGCGGCATGCTCAGCGCCAACCTGTTCTACCGTCACATCAACAATCTCATGCGCAGCCAGACGGCGCTCGAAACGGTCTCGTGGGCCGATTCTCCGCGCTGGGTGGCACGGCTGCAGAACATCGGTGACGCCATTACCGAGGGACTGGAACTGGAGGCCAAGTTTCGCGTCAGTGACATTTGGCCGCAAGCACCGCGCATTGACGTGCGAAGCAACATCAGCATCTTCACTTCGCGAGTGCAAGGCGTGCCGGCGCCGGACAACCGACTGTCGCAGCAACCCAATGGCACGGCGAACCTGGGCGCTGACTACCGTCTGCGCGAATGGCCCCTGAGCTTTGGTGGCAACCTGAACTGGACGCCCGGCTACACCACGCGCCTGAGCGATGACCAGCGCGTAGTGCAAAGCGCCAAACTTGTGCTTGACGCATTTGTTCTTTGTGCAATCAGTCCGACCGGCCAGCTTCGCATTTCGCTGGGCAATCTGGCGCCTCGCGATTACGTGACAAGCAACACGCTGGACTCAAGCAATGCGGTCGGTCAGGCGCTGCGTGAAAGTGTCACCAACACGGCTCCTTCCTGGCGCAGCCTGCAGCTGCGACTGGAGTTCAAACTCTAGCCACGGCACACCCTGCCCGGTCGGACGCAGGACTGATTCTTTCTCACTCCGGCCTGAAATTCGATACCTGGAGAATGCGAACGTTGTTGCTTGTTTCCGCGATGATCTGCCGCGCAAATTCCGCGGCGCTGCCCCCGGCGGGGAGATTGTTGACGGACCTCAATCGGTCCTGGAATTCCGCCTGCCCGATGATTGCATTTATTTCCCGATTCAGGCGCTCAACTATGTCTGGCGGTGTGCGTCCCGGCGCGAACAGACCAAATATCGAAGTCAGGTTGGCCTGCTGGAAGCCCAGTTCGGCAAGTGTTGGAACATTCGGCAGGACTGCCAGGCGAGTTGGGGAGCCCACGGCCAAGGGTTTGAACTTTCCACTGTGGATGTACTGCAGCGGAAGTGCTGCCAGGTTGGTTGACAGAATTTCAAAATGCCCGGCCAGTGCGTCCGTTAGCTGCTGCCCTCCACCTTTGTACGGGATGTGTGTCATTTCAGTGTTGCTGGCACGCCGAACGTGCTCCAGCACGAGGTGTCCGAGCGTCCCGGAGCCCGATGTTGCCCAGCGAATGCGTCCCGGCCTGGAGCGCGCCTCTGCCAGCAAGTCAGCAAAAGCCTTGCCCAAAAACGCCGGGGTACCAACCACAAGAACCGGCGTAAACATGACACTTGCCACAGGTGCGAGGTCATGCTGTGGGTCGTAATTGACTTTGCTGACGTAGGGGCTCAACGTCAACGGACTGATCGCCGAAAAGGCCAGTGTGTATCCGTCTGGCGCGGCTTTGGCTACAAAATCCATGCCGATTGTGCCGCCGGCGCCGGCACGATTTTCAACCAATACAGGCACCCCAAGGCGCGCAGCCAGTTTGTGCGCAATCGCGCGAGCCGTGCCGTCACTCAGACCGCCCGAAGGATAGACAACGACGATCCGTACGGCACGAGCAGGCCACGCAGTTTGTGCGTTCGACTGATCTGCGGCCCAAGCCAGGCCAAACCCCAGCAAGGGCAAACCCAATGCAGGCAGTGCAGTGCGTCTTGAAATCTTTACTACCACGCTGCGATTGTCCCCCGAAGTACTAGAACTTGCCTTGTCTGGCCACCTTGCGCGCCAGTAGCGCAAACTTGCCGAGTGCCCCACTCAACTCGCCCGCGCGGTAAGCCAGGGTCAGTGGTGCATCGAGTCGGGTGTCGTCTGCCAGGGAGCAATAAACAATGGTGTGTGGGTGGGTCCCCTGCATGGACGCCGGCACGACAGAGATTCCGGTACCAGCGGCCACCAGATTGAGAGCGGTCAGCATGCGCGGCACTTCCGCGGTAATTCTGGGCTCAAAGCCTTGCTCGTGGCAGCGCTGCACCAGATTGCCATAGAGCCCGGGTGCACCCGGACGTCGGACAAGAATCAAGGCCTCACCAGCAAGATCTCTCAATGTCAACACGGCGGGTCTGCCTGAAGCTTTGTGCGTGAGCAGGTGATGCCCGAGCGGCAAGGCAACGACGACCGGTTCACGCAACAGCGTCTCAAAAACAACGCCTTCTGGCGCCGACGTGGGGATGCGAAGGAACCCACAATCAAGTCGTGAGGAAGCCACTGCTTCAATGATGCCGGCGGCGTTGTCTTCTCCCAACACCAAGTCAATGCCAGGGTAGCTCTTGCGGCAGGCGCGCAACACGTCCGGTGTGTAGCGATGAGCTGCTGCCGAACTGGTGAATGAGATGGCGAGTCGACCGTGTAAGCCACTCGCCGCATGAACCAGGCGGCTTTCCATTGCTGCCACGTCCGCGAGAATCCGGCGCGCGTCTTCCAGCAGGAGTTTGCCAGCGTCTGTCAGGGATACGCCGCGCGCGTGGCGATGCAGCAACTGGGCCCCGACTTTGCCTTCCAGAGACTTCATCTGCTGACTCAAAGGGGGCTGCTGCATACCGAGATGCTGGGCGGCGCGCGTGATATGCCCAGCCTCGGCGACAGCCACGAAGTAGCGTAGTTGCTTCAGGTCCATCAGGTCAGATCATATTTAAAACGTATGCAATTGTGATTATTTCATATTTGACATATGTGATGCCGGGAAATAAGCTCATTTACCAGATTTTCTGAAACTTTGTTTATCCATGCATTGAAAGACCCTACTATGAAAATTCATCCCGTTCTTGCTGTCGCCGCTCTGTCATCCATTGCCGGAATGGCCCACGCCCAGGCGAACGTTGAAGTCTTCGGTCTGCTCGACATTGGCTACCTCTACACCAGCTCTGATGGCAATGGTTCGGTGTCCTCCATCAACACCGATGGCAACACCTCAAGCCGGCTCGGTTTCAGGGGCACGGAGGATCTGGGCGGCGGGCTGAAGGCCGCTTTCTGGCTGGAAGCAGCCGTCAGCCCGGACAATGGCACGGGCGGCTCCACCAGCTTGGATAACAAGACCGCTGGCCTGAGCGGCATCAATGGCAGCCAGGGCCTGACTTTTGGCCGGCGCTCCACGGTGAGCTTGATCGGCAGTTTTGGTGAACTGCGTCTGGGTCGCGATTACG
>CAIYMN010000265.1 GCA_903927295.1 uncultured beta proteobacterium
GGGCGCGCCACCGGATGTTATGTTGCTCACGCAGTTTCATGAGTTCATTCGCCTGTCTCGGGTTCAACCGGGCAGCGGCATGAGTTTTGAGACGCTGGATTGGATGAGCCAGGTCGCCAGGACCTTCCCGGGTACCGCCACGATCCCGAAGCTGGCACTCGCGCTAGGCCTCAATCATCGGCAAGCCGAAGCCGGTCAATGGCTGAAAAAAGTCTGCAAGATTGAGCCTGAATCTCGGTGTGAAGCAGTCAGACTGTACTGGGAGCGTGAGACCTTAAAGCACCCCGAGCTTATCCAGGTTCCATGGCCAAATTCCGCTTCTGTTGCCACATCGCACTGAATGCGGCTTCCAGGTGGCGGGCAAATCGGGGCGCGTCAAACAGTGCTGAGCGCAGCGCCCTGTCGCGCAAACCGCTTCTCAAGATCGCCAGGTCATCCAGCGCCGTGGCGTAAGAAATTGCCTTGGCAGCATAGTCGGTTTCGTCGCGTGCAATCCAATCGACAAGTCCAACACAACCAAGCATCGCGACACCCTGTCTGGCAATCATCGTCGTGCCAGCCAGCGTGAGAGTCGGCACACCCATCCACAGCGCTTCACAGGTTGTCGTGCCGCCGGTAAATGGAAAAGTGTCGAGAACGATGTCCACTGCCCCATAGTTAGCCAAATACTTCTCTCTGGAAACCGGCCCCGAGACAGACACCCTGGCCGGATCAATGCCCGCGCTCTGCAGGCGTCCAAGAAATTCTTGCAACGATGCAGCATCATCGATCTGATCACTTGCCAAATTCATTCTTGAGCCAGGCACCTCTTTTAGAATTTGACCCCACAGAGCCAGCACATTGTCGTTGACCTTGGTTCGCGCCTGAAAACAGCCAAACGTCACAAATCCATTGCGAGTCGCAGGCAAGGGAGCAACCGGTAGTTCCGGTTCGGGTGCAGTGAAACAAAGCCGCGTCTCAGGCAGGTAGCAAACGGTTTCGGTGAAATATTCCTGGTCCGTGCGTGGCAAGCCTGTTTCATCGGCCAGAATGTAATCAATTTCCCGCACACCGGTACTGGCCCAATAGCCCAGCCAACTTACCTGAACAGGTGAAGGCTTCAAGGCAAACACCGGCAACAGATTGCCTTCGGTATGTCCGTTGAGATCCACCAGTATGTGAATACGATCGGCACGGATCTTCCGGGCCACGGCCGTGCTCTCCATGCCAACGATGTTTTCCCACTGTGCAAAGTGTGGCCGAATGCGCCGGGTCAGTTCGTCCTCATTGCCACCGGTGTCATAGGCCACCAGAGCCACTTTGCTTGAGTCAATATTGGCAATCACACTTTCCAGGAAATATCCAACGGGATTTCGGCACAGCTTGCCGGAAACCAGGCCAACTCTCAATGGCGCTGCAGCCTGGTCATCCAGTTCGACCAGCCAGTCGCAGAAAGGCTGTCCAACTGAATTCGCCAAACTATTGCCAAATGCGATGGCCTCATTCAAATACTGGCCCTTCGTGACCTGCGGATCAACACTCAGTGCAAACAGCAAATTGCCGTGCGCCGTCGTGAATCGCGGATTGATCTCGATGGCACGCCGAAGATTTGCGACAGCCTCAGACAATCGTCCCTGGGCCAGCAACGCACCGCCAAGATTGCTCAGGCTAATGTCAGATTCCGGTTCTACGGCCAGCGCGGCTCGGTAATAACTCTCAGCCTCAAGGAATTTACCCTGTGACTTGAGTGCGTTGGCCAGATTGTTGTGCACCAGCGTCAGGTCGGGTTTTAGCTGCAATGCGGTCCGGTAGCAGCTTGTTGCCTGCGCCCACTTTTCCGTGGCACAGCAGAGATTCCCACGGAAGAAATGAAACAGGGCATTTCCTGGGAAGCGACGGATCCCTTCGCTGATGACCTCATGAGCCCTGCCCATGGACCGGATCTCAAACAATGCCTGACCCAGCTCACCGTAAAGTGATTCAAAGGTGGGCTGCAGAGCCAACGCTTTCTCAAAATATTCAGCCGCCTTTTCAAACTGTCGCAGTTCGAAGCATGTTTGCGCAAGGAGGTATGCCGAGTCGAAGCTGTGAGGCTGCAGTTTTGACGCGGCGCGAAACGCGGCTTGCGCCGCTTCAAGCTCACCAGCCTCCTTGAGCCCAAATCCAAGACTCGTATGGGCATCTACAGAATTTGGATCTGAAGCAACGGCCTGCCTGTACGATTCGATCGCACCGTGCACGTCACCCCGATTGAGGCATTCGTTGCCACGACGCCTTTGCGCGACACTGTCCGTGATACGGTCGGAGGTGTCCGCAGGGCTTGCCACATCGACC
>CAIYMN010000266.1 GCA_903927295.1 uncultured beta proteobacterium
CATTGGGAGTTCTACACTAGCTGATGCCAGATTCTGTCTACGAGCCCCATCGGTGAAGCCCAAAGCCTCTTTTACCAAGCGGATCCCGCACCGGCTGGCGGTGGCGCACCGGCAGGCACGCATGCGCGTATTGCGCTTGCCGGCGGTTTGGCGGGGCATGTTGTGGGTGGCCCTGAGCGGGCTGGTGTTTTCATGTCTGAACGCGACGGTCCGAACCATCACGCTGTCCCTCGATCCGTTTCAATCGCAGTTTCTGCGCTACGTCTTTGGCATCGTGGCCTTGCTGCCGCTGGTCTTGCGCGAGGGCTTGTTGGCGTATCGTCCGGTCAATCTGACCGGGCAACTGTGGCGCGGTGCGGTCCATACCGTGGGACTGACGCTGTGGTTCATTGCCCTGCCCCATCTGGGGCTGGCCGACATGACGGCCATTGGCTTTACCGGGCCGATATTCATCATGCTTGGCGCCTCCTGGTTCCTGGGCGAGAAGATGCGCAACGATCGCTGGGTTGCCGCCTGCATCGGCTTTGCTGGCGTCGTGGTCGTCGTGGCTCCCAGGCTCACGGGTCAAGGCGGCTGGTATGCCCTGGTCATGCTGGCATCCTGCCCGGTCTTTGCAGCGTCATTCCTGATGACAAAAACACTCACCCGTTACGAAAAGCCTGGCGTCATCGTGCTCTGGCAGGCGATCTCGGTCACCGCGCTGAGCCTGCCATTGGGATTGCTGCACTGGTCAGCCCCAACGCCAATGCAATGGATGGGATTCGTGCTGGCTGGCATGTTGGGGTCACTCGGCCAGTATTGCCTTACCCGTGGCTTCCGCTCCGCCGACATATCTGCCACCCAGTCTCTGCGGTTCCTGGATTTGATCTGGGCATCGCTGATGGGCTGGCTGGTGTTTTCGGACGTGCCAAGCCAGACCACCTTGCTTGGCGCCCTGGTCATTCTGGCATCAACCATCTGGATCGCGCGACGCGAACACGGGCGCCTGCCCTGAGACGATCCGGGTCACCCCGGATGGTTTGTTATTTCAAAAACGTCGACTCACTTTGATGTCTGCGGAAGCCGCCGGCAGGCTGATGAAGTCGCCGTCCCGTCCTACCTGAATCGGACCCTGAAAGATGTTCGCTGCGTCACCCAGAAACGCCTTTTCCATGCCCGGTAGCGGCAGGGGTGGAGCGATATGGCTGAGCATCAGGTAGCGCACCTTCGCATCGCGGGCACTCTGTGCTGCCTGCTCCGGCGACGTGTGGTAATCCACAATGTCAGCCATCAGCTTCTTCACATTGGGTCGTCCGGCAGCGCCGGCGCCCTCCTGCAGCAGGCCGACCAGTGGCACCGACAACGCTTCGTGCACCAGCAGATCGACGCCGCTGGCTTCACGCTGTACAGCGGCGGACTTCTTCGTATCACCGCTAAGCACAATAGTGCGCCCGCGGTAGCGGATGACATAGCCAACTGCTGGATGAACCGGCGAGTGATCCACATTGAATGCACTGACTTCCAGATCTGCGTCCTTCAGCAGAACCACATGGCCCTCAGCGGGTGCCGTGAACGGTTTGGCCTCAGCGCCAAAGCCGCTCGAGTGCACTGTTTGCTCGCCGTGGTGAGCAACCCGGTAATGCTGATCCTGTTGATAGGCCATCATGAAGCCTCCAACCACTTGCTCGACGCCCGGCGGACCGTACAGGGGCACCGGCGCGATGTTGCCCGTGGAAACCCAACGTTGCATAAGGAGTTCGCCCAGACCGTCGATATGGTCTGAGTGGAAATGAGTCAGAAAAATGGCTTCAATGCGTCCGTGATTGAAGCCCATCTTGCCGATATTGCGCGCACTGCCGTTGCCAGTGTCGAACACAAACAGACGTTTACCCGCCACCACCAGCGTGCACGCTCCCATGCGCCTGTCATCCGGCATGGGCGAGCCGGCGCCACACAGGCCGACGTGCAGACCGTCTGGCAAATCGTTCAGCGCGTCCGTGGCGAGTCGACTCGCCGCCACCCTCTTTGCCAGCGCCACGCTCAAGGGTGCCCGCAAGAGGTAGGCGGCAACTGCAGTGACCGCGATGACTACAGAGACTATCAGCAGGATCCGCGTGGGTTTCATGGATTTTTCCTTCAATTGGTTTATTCGATCGGATTGCGGTGCGACTTCAAGCACCAAAAATTCCGGCCAGCCGGACCACCGCGCCCTGAATCCAGGGCGCCACATAGCGCGTCTTTGGTCGACTTGCCTCAGATGCCTTGACAATTTGAGCCTGGATCGATCGCGTACTCTTTGCCTCGATAAGCGCCACTTGAACATTCTTGCCAAGTTGATCCATCTCGGCGCGCAAGGTTTGGGCATGCGCTTCGTCGAAGGTGGTGGCAATGACACGGTGGCCGCATGCCGCGGGCGCAAAGGCGCTGTCACGCCCGATGCCGGTGCCGGCTCCTGTAATCAGAATCGTCTTTGTCACTGCAATGGTCTCACTAATGGTGAATGGGATGGTTGGGTCGCCAGTGACTGTTGAGCACGCCCTTCGTTCCCGCACGCGAACTGGCAGTCATCCTGCGTGGCACGGACAGGGCCAGAGCCATGGGGCCCACTGCCTGGCGTAGCAAGCTGACAGCCATCCGCCCGGATGCACCACCAAAGGATGGAAGCCAGACCTCGACCTGGGCACGCGCAGCGCCGTCCATGCTCTGGAAATGGCTACGCAACTGTTGCAGGCACCACACCCGATACGGGTTCACTGCCGTGCTGAACTCGACATTCCTGCTCTGCCACGACACCTGCAGCGCGCCGGCTTCAAAGGCTTTTTCATTGGCCTCCAGATAAGGCAGGTAGTCCTCGCAGGCCAGACACAGCAGGCGATCGAGTCCGCCCGCAAGCGTAGCTGGCATGGATTGGTCGACAAATTGATCGGGCGTCAGGTTCCACAAGCGATGGACCCATTGCAGGACCTTGGGTGAGCGCATTTGCATCACGGCTGCTGGCGTCGGGTCACTTGCAAAGTGGCGAAACATGGATCCGAAAAATCCGAAGTCAGCCTGCGTCGGTCGCTCTCCCATCAGGAATGGCCGCGACGACAAGGCGCTCTGCATGGCATCGAGCACATCGACATAAATCGCCTCGATGGCGCTGGCGTTTGCGCGAGTGACGCCGTCGCCCTGCAAGAAATGGCGGCGCTGACGCGAGCGTATCAACCAGCGCCGCAGCAGCACCGGTAGCGGCAGGTCGCGCAGCATGCTGCGGGCCAGGCGGTCGCTGACCAGACTGGCATCGGGCTCGAAAGACCAACGGTAGTACATCGCCGGCCGCCACAGCCACTCATCGCCAAAGTCCTCCAGCAAATCGGCGATGAAACACAGCGCCGGTTCATCGGGGTAGATCGCGACCTCGGCCGCTGCACTTTCAAAGTGCGCGATGATCTGCGTGCTGTCGGTCAGCCAGCGCCCATCAGCCAGCTCCAGTTGCGGCATCTGCGCAACGCCGGTGATGCTGGCACAGCGTTTGAAGCTGCGCGTATCCATTTCCACCAACTCATACGGCAAGCCTTTGGCGCGCAGATAGGCTTCGAGCTTGCCTGTGAAGTAGGAAACCTCAAGTCCGTGAACGCGCAGCTGGGTCATTCCACAAAAACCCGCGCCAGGCAGTCCATTGAGGACCAGTAGAAGTCGCGCCCCCATCCCGGGCTCGGAAAGACCACGCCCTGATTGAAGCCACCGACCCGAACACGCCCGGTTTCTGCGCCAGACTCGATCTTCAAAACCACGACCTCTTCGCCGCCGCGCCGGTAGTCGTTAACCACCAGCTCGCCTGTCTCGGGATAGAGCAGCATGTGACTCGCGCAGCCAAAGCCGCTCTTGTGCCAGAGCGGCGTCATGGCTTTAGCCTCGGCGTCGAAGCGCCATGCCTGCAGATGGCTGTTCGCCGAGTCGTAGCCGACCACGATCTGTCGCGCCACATCAATCAAGGGTGGATTGGTGATGCTGCCCCCGGCCAGGCCGCAGACCGGCAGTATCTGATGGTCACTCGCGTCGCCGAGTGAAACGCGGATCAGGCGGTTCGGCGTTGCGCTGACCCCGTTGCCGATCATCTTGATGACATAGCTGTGTTTTCCGTTGTCCATGAACCAGGCGTTGCGAGCGTCCAGCACCACGTCCCAGCCATAGCTTTGCGCCGTCGAACCGATGTAATCGAAGCGCCAGCCGGTATCGAACAACAGGCCCCCGGTTTCCGCATCCCAGTGGTAGCGAAAAATCGAGCGAACACCAAGCACGTAGACCGTGTTGCCGATCGCGCTGAGGCGTGCGATGGAAGGCTCCGGGCAATCCGTATCAGCACAGACCGGTCGCAGCGTTTCGGCATCGATGACGCTCAGTCGTGCGGGCGTCGTCTCGGACAGATTCTTGGTGACGATCAAACCGTTGTCGAGAATGACAAAGGAGTTGTAAGCCTCATTGACTGGCAGTTTCAGCATGGCCAAAGGCTGGCAGTCACGATCGAGTCTGTGCAGGTAGCGGCCATAGACGACATAGAGACCGCCGTTGCAGTGCAGCGCCATGCCGCCCGGCCACATCGGACCACCAGCCAGCCGGGGCGAACGGTGAATCGTCTTTAGCGTCAGCGGGTCTATCCGTTCGACGCAAGACGTCGTCGCAAAACCCAGCCTGGCGCGAATCGCCGAGTGCGTCAAAAGGTAAACCTCGCCCGGCGCGCCAAGCAGCGTCATGGTCGACAGCAAGGTCCTGCGCCTCGCAAAGCTCAACTTCTCTCCTTCACGCATCGCCAGACCCGCGCTACGGTGAACTGCCTGCAAGCGATTCGGACCACCGTCTTCACCTGGCCACGGTGTGGCCAGATAGCCCGGATGACTCATGGCCTGCGCCGACGTCGGCGTACAACAACCATGCCCGCGAGCAATGTGGCCAGTACCGAAAACCAGACCAGCACGGGTTTGCGGTAGGTCGGAATCCAGTAGTTCACGAAGCTGTTGATCAAGACCTGACGCACCGGGTTATAGCCCTCGGGCATGCTCAGTACCTGGTGCGAGCGGGACCAGGTCTCGTAGTCAGCGCGCATCGTTTGGAATACTTCGGGCATCTGGCTTTGCAAGTCCAGCGTTTCGCCGGGGTCGCTCTTGAGGTCGTGCAGATGCCATTGGCCATCGCCCATCGGAGGACTGTTTCTCACAATTTTCAAATCCCCCTTGAACAAGGCCTGGTTGCCCGACAACTCATAGCCTATGGGCTCGTCGGCAGGGTGTACGCGCAGCGCCGGGTTCTGCAATACGGGTAACAGGCTGCGCCCCGTGGTCGGTGCGATGGCATGGCCTCGATAAGTCATGCCTGGGTTGGCGACCTGTGCCAGATCAAGCAGCGTGGGCACGATGTCGGTGACGTGCGTCATGCCCAGATGCACCTGGTTTTGCGCGATGCCCGGAACGCCGGAGATGATCATGGGCGTGCGGATGCCGCCCTCTCCGGAATAGAACTTGTAGGTATTGAGCGGTGCCACCGACGCGCTGGCCCAGCCCGGTCCCGGAATGCCAAACGCGCCCTTGCCGCCAAGTTTGTCGATGTCCTGCGTGTACTGTGTCTTCAGCCAGATCTGGGCGTCCTCGTAATCGGAACCTTCCGCGCCGTTGTCCGACAGGAACACAAAAACGGTGTTGTCGTACTCGCCACTTTGCTTGAGGTGCGCAATCAGACGTCCGGCGTGGTAGTCCATCGCTTCGGCCATGCCGGCATAGACCTCCATCTCGCGTGCCTGATAGAACTTGTCCTTTTCACTCAGAGCGTTCCAGTCGCCAGCCGTACTCATGCTGACCATGGGCGTGCCCGCAGGTACCAGGCCGAGCGCGGCCGCCCGGTCGCGCCGCGCCTTGCGCAAGGCCATCCAGCCGTCCTTGTAGCGACCGCTGTACCGGTCGATGAACTCGCGGGGCGCCTGCAGCGGCACATGATTGGCCTGAAATCCGACGTAGGCAAAGAACGGCTTGCCGCTCTGGCTGCCAGAGCACAGGTAGTCGATCATGCGGTCGACAAAGAAAGTGGATGAGTAGTACTCCTGCGGCATGACAGCGTCCTTGCCGTCTTCGAACCAGTCGACCTTGGCCTTGTGCGGCAGGTAGCGCTGCGTTGGCACCCAGTTGTCGGAGCCGGTGTCGCCCTGCACAATCGAGCGGTCAAAGCCACGCTGATCGGGCAGGTTGTGGGGCTCCGAGCCGACGTTCCACTTTCCTGTGATGTAGGTGCGATAGCCGCTGTCTTTCAGCAGCGTTGCAACGGTGACCACGTTGGTATCGAGCGAGCCGAGGTAACCCGG
Organism: uncultured beta proteobacterium; assembly: GCA_903927295.1. Classification (GTDB taxonomy): domain Bacteria; phylum Pseudomonadota; class Gammaproteobacteria; order Burkholderiales; family Burkholderiaceae_C; genus Rhodoferax. The sequence continues at coordinate 6,311 of CAIYMN010000266.1, forward strand.
CTTGCCCAGATGCTCCTGCGGCATCGACTCGCGCAGATTGCCGATGCCGTTGAGGTGACTGTCGACACCGGTCAACAGCATGGCGCGCGTCGGCGAGCACGATGCAGCAACATGGAAGTTGGCAAAGCGCACACCGTGACGCGCCAGTTCGTCAATGTTTGGCGTCGCGATTTCGCTGCCAAAAGAGCCGACGTCGCTAAAGCCCCAGTCGTCAGCCACCAGCACCACAATGTTCGGGCGCGCCCTGTCTGCCGCGAGCACCGTGACACAGGTGCTCAGGGCCAGCGCGCAGACCAGCGCCCTCGTCTTCATCGCATGTCCTCCAAATCCATCATGGCGCTGCCTTCAACAGCGCTTGCTGCACCGCCCACAAGCGGTCCTGTCCCCAAACGACGGTAGCGCCAACCTTGAACGAGGGAACGCCCCACAGGCCCATGGAAAACATCTCCTGCCGGTTCTGCTCGGCGACCTCGCGCCAGCATTCATCCTTCAGCGCCAGGCCAGCCACTTCCCACGACAGGCCACAGCGCTCGACGATCTTGCGCAGGCCACGGTCGCTGCCGGCATCGATGCCCTCGGCCCAAACACCGCGCATGAATGACTGCAAGTATTCCTGGGCCTTGCCGACACGCTCGGCATAGGGAATCAGTGCCAGGCCGCGCTCGGCCGGGCGTCCTACCGGATCGTTGATCCGGCCAAATGGAATTCCCAGCATGAATGCCTCGCGCGCCGCATCCTGGGCAATGTAACGCCGCTTTTCAGGTGGTACCGGCAAACCGCGCATCACCATCGGCAGCACGTAGCGAAGGCGCAGCCGTGCGCCGGTGAGTTGGGCCAGGCGAAAGACACGAAACATTGCAATCGCAGAATACGGACTGCGCAGTGAAAAGAAGAAATCGATGGGCTCCGGTTCGACAAGAGGCACCTCTAGCTCCAGATCAGCATCTGGTGGAAACATCAGATCCGAGGTGCCATCACGCGCGGCACCCAGTTCCTGCAAACGCCGCTCCAGATGGTGCAGGCGGTCAATACCCCAGTACCACTCGCCGCCATAGTAGAACGTGGCGCCAAGGTAGTGCCCAAGACGTTTTCGCAAGGCATTGGCGGCCGTCAGGTGAGCCGCCGCCTGCACCGTCATGGGTGAAGCAGCGAAAGTCTCATCAGCCGGCGTATCCCAGAGCGAGACCGACAGTGCACCGGCCTGCGCGACGAAGCTTCCGTTCCCTGCCGCAGTCACCAGCTGCTCAGTCACATGCTGCACCTGTGGCGCCGACGGCTGTCTGCCAGTGTCATCAAATTTCAAACCCCAATGTCGCGCCAACAACTCTGCATCCTTGCGGCTGTAGTCAATCAGCTTCTCGCGCTCCGGGGCGGCGCTGTCGGGCGGCGGGCCAACCACATGCGCCGTCAAGGCGACGTCGTAGCGGCCCACGAACTTCGGCAGGACGGACACCGCCAATGCGCTGTACGGATCGTCGACCTGGTGAAAGTAATGAATTTGATGGCGCTCACCGCTGGCGCGGCGACGCTTCTCAGCCCTGGCGCGGGCCTTGAGCAGGTTCTCTCTGGAGAGGATGTGCTGCGTGATCGCAGGCATCAACCAACTCTTGATGGACATTCATTGGCCTCGTCATTCCATACACAACTGTACTGAAACAAATATAGCATTGCGCCGGCTTCGCCAGCGTGAGGGTTTTCGCTAGGTTCGGCGTCTAGGACGTACCGACCACGCCACCGTCGCACGCAATGGTCTGACCCACCACATATTCGCCGGCCCGGGAACATAGAAATATCGCAAGTCCGGCGATGTCCTGTGCAGTACCGACGCGACCACTCGGATTGAGCTTGCCGACACGGTCCCAATCAACATTTTCGGTCTCGCCGCCAAAGCCAACACCGGTGCTGAGCATCCAGGTCGGAAAGGGTCCCGGTGCGATCGCGTTGAAGAGGATGTGTTCCTTGGTCAGGTGTGCTGCCATGAAACGCGTCAGGTGGTGCACGGCGGCCTTGGAAGCGCCGTAGGAGAACGTGTCGAAGATGGCAGCCTTGAGTCCGTCGATCGATCCGATGTTGATGACACGAGCCGGACTGTCAGCACTTGCTGCGTGCCGCAGCAAAGGAAGCAACTTCTGGGTGAGAAAGAATACACCCTTCACGTTGGTGTCCATCACCTTGTCCCACCCGGCCTCCGGAAACTTCTCCAGCGGCGCGCCCCATGCCGCGCCAGCATTGTTCACCAGTATGTCGAGCTTGGCTTCTCTGTCTGAAAGTTGCCTGGCCAGACTTTCAACACCCTCCAGCTGCGACAGATCAGCCGGCAGTGCGATGCACTCGCCACCATAGGCTTCGCTGAGGCGCTTGGCCGTCGCTGCACACACGCCGGCCTTGCGCGCCGAGATATAAACCCTGGCGCCGTTCGCCAGGAAACCGGCGGCGATCATCTCGCCAATGCCGCGCGATCCACCCGTCACCAACGCGGTCTTGCCTTTGATCGAAAACAGATCCTTGAATTGCTCACTCATTGATTCACTCCAGTTGGGTCATTGCGCCGGTTTACCGGCAGTTTCCATTACACCACTTCACTCAAGACCACATGTACCATGCTGCCACGGGTGCCTCCTGGCAACGGCGCGCATTGCGCCAAAGCGGGCATCCGGGATTGTCAGGTCTGCTTTGTGGAGAATAGGGGGTTAAGGATCAAGCACACGACGTTGGTCGTGCGGCGGCAGACGGGTCCTCAACACTTCAATGAAAGAAACTCCCATGTCAGATGTTCCTGTGTTCCTTCTCGTCAATTTGGTGGTGCAAGATGCCGCCGAGTACCGCCAGTATGAAAAGGGATTCTTCCCGATACTCAAGCGTCATGGCGGCGAGTTCGTCACCTACGACGACCACGCGCACAACTTTGAAGGCGCGGCGCCGCGCAGTGGCCGCATGATCATTTTCAAATTCCCCTCGGAAGAGCGGGCGCGGCAATGGTACGCAGACCCCGAGTACCAGGCTTTGTCAGAGCATCGGCGCGCCGGCACGCACCTGGAATTCCTGACCATGGTGCGCGGCATGGCGCCACGCACATAAGGTCGATCCTGCCGCACCGTGTCGCAGAAGTTACTGACATCGCTGCGTCCTTGCCCTACCGTCGCCGGAGGGCTTTCCAGTTCGCACGCGGTGACGCGCCAGGCAAGCGGACGAACCGCATTGGGACGCTCACGCGGCAAGCAGATTCTCGCAACGACAAGGACAGGTCATGGACTTCGATCATTCTGAACGCGCACAACTGTTGATCCCGCAGCTTGAACGCTTCATGGCGGAAGAAATACTCCCCAACGAGCAGACCTATTACGACCAGTTGGTTCACTCCAACGACTACCGACAGTGGCGTATCCCTCCCATCATGGAGGAATTGAAAGTCAAAGCCCGCAGCGCGGGACTGTGGAATCTGTTCCTGCCTGACGAACAGTACGGAGCAGGTCTGGACAACCGCGATTACGCACCGCTGGCCGAAATCACCGGGCGCTGCCCGATCGCGCCCGAGGTCTTCAACTGCGCCGCCCCGGATACCGGCAACATGGAAGTACTGGTGCGATATGGCTCCATCGAGCAGAAAGAGCGCTGGCTCAAACCCTTGCTGGCGGGTGAAATCCGTTCCGGTTACTCCATGACCGAACCGGCCGTGGCTTCGTCCGATGCCACGAACATGAAAGCGACCTGCGCGATTGAAGGAGATGAGGTCGTCATCAACGGACAGAAGTGGTGGACCAGCGGTGCGGGTGATCCGCGTTGCAAAATTCTCATCTTCATGGGTGTCACGGACCCCGGTGCAGACCGGCTCAAACGCCATTCCATGGTGCTGGTACCGCTCGATACCCCGGGTGTCAAGATCCTTCGCATGCTGCCGGTTCTCAACTCACTGGACGAACCGCACGGCCACGCGGAAATCCTGTTCGAGAACGTGCGTGTTCCGCTCACCAATATCATTCACGGCGCGGGACGCGGCTTCGAGATCGCCCAGGGCCGACTCGGTCCGGGTCGCATCCACCATTGCATGCGCTTGATCGGCGCCTCCGAGCGCGCCCTGCAGTTGCTGTGCCAGCGAGGACTCGGTCGTATCGCTTTCGGCAAGCCACTGGTTGACCTGGGCAGCAACCGCGACATCATCGCCAACGCCCGGCTGGCGATTGACCAGGCGCGCTTGCTGACGATGAAGGCAGCCTGGGCGCTTGACAAGCGCGGCACTTTTGGCGCGCTCAATGACATCTCGGCGATCAAGGTGGTCGCACCCAATGTCTTGCAGCACATCGTTGACGCCGCGATCCAGATTCACGGTGGTGAAGGGGTGTCGGACCCCGAGTTGTCGCGGCTACTGGGCATGGCACGCGCCCTGCGCCTTGCCGATGGCCCGGACGAAGTGCATCGCCGGCAGATCGCCAAACTCGAACTCTCCAAGTATCTTCGCAGGTAGAAAAGGAACTTTTTATGAAGACACGCATTACCGAATTGCTCGGAATTGAGCACCCCATCATTCAGGGCGGCATGCACTATGTCGGCTTTGCCAAATTGGCGGCGGCCGTTTCCAACGCCGGCGGCCTGGGCATCATCACCGCCCTGACCTTGGGCACGCCGGAACTGCTTGCCAAGGAAATTGCGCTTTGCCGGGAGATGACAAACAAGCCCTTTGGCGTCAACCTGACCTTCTTGCCGGCATTTTCGGAACCACCCTACCCCGAATACATCCGCGCGATCATTGAAGGCGGCGTGAAGGTCGTCGAGACGGCGGGCCGCAACCCGCAAGCCTACATGCCCTATCTGAAGCAGGCCGGCATCAAGGTGATTCACAAGTGCACATCGGTGCGGCACTCTCTGAAGGCGCAGGCCATTGGCTGCGACGCCGTCAGTGTCGATGGATTTGAGTGCGGCGGTCATCCAGGCGAAGACGACGTGACCAACTTCGTCCTGTTGCCGCTGGCGGCTGATGAATTGAAAATTCCGTTTGTGGCATCTGGCGGCATGGCCGATGGACGCAGCCTGGTGGCAGCGCTGGCGCTGGGGGCGGAGGGCATCAACATGGGCACGCGCTTCATCGCGACCAAGGAAGCACCGGTACACGACAACGTCAAGAACGCCATCGTCGCCGCCTCAGAACTCGACACGCGCCTGGTGATGCGCAAGCTTCACAATACCGAACGAGTGATGATGAACTCGGGTGTGGAACGTCTGCTTGAAATTGAAAGGCAAAAGGGCGACGCACTGACCATCGCCGACGTCTATGATCAAGTCGCCGGCGTCTACCCGAAGATCATGCGCGATGGCGAGATGGAGGCTGGCGCCTGGAGTTGCGGCATGGTCGCGGGTCTGATCAACGATATTCCAAGCGTCAAGGAACTGATCGACCGGATCATGAACCAGGCCGATGCGCTCATCAATCAGCGACTGGCTGGCTTGAGTCGGCCGTAACGGACAGTTTGTCAGTTGGCCCAGTAGATATAGGCGTCGCTGGGACTCTGCGGATCTTTGAGCGTCTTGTCCAGAGCGAACGCCCCTTCAATCAATGCCGGCCATAGCGGCTTGGCCTGCTGCTTGTTGAAACCATCGATCAGTGCCCTGAGCTCGGCCACCTTGGCCGGCTCGCTGGCAGCCAGATTGTTCTTTTCGCCAGGATCCCTGGCCATGTTGTAGAGCCAGTCCTGCTTCGGCAGTTGAGTGACCTGCAGTTTCCAGTCGCCATCCCGCACCACAACGTAGTCACCACTGCGCCAGAACAGTCGGTCATGCGGCTTGCCCGCAGTCTGGCCAAGGATGAAGGGAAGCAGATTGACGCCGTCGATGATCCGATCCGTTGGCGCCTGGGCACCCGCCGCCGCAGCCGCGGTGCCGAAGATATCGAAATGGCTCACCATCGACTCATAGCGTGTGTTGGGTGGAATGGTCCCCGGCCAGCGCATGAAGTACGGCACGTGCGTACCGCCGTCGAAGAACGTCGCCTTCCAGCCGCGATAAGGCAGGTTCAAGCCCGGGACGCCGATGTAATTGGCGCCGCCGTTGTCGCTGGTGAAAACGACCAGCGTGTTGTCGTCAATCCCCTGATCTTTCAGCGCCTTCATGACGCGCCCGATATTGCGATCCAGAGAGCGGATCATGGCGGCGTAAACGCGCGTCGTGTGGTCCTGGATGTGTGCTAGCGCATCGTAGTCGGCGCGCGTAGCCTGCAGCGGCGTGTGTGGCGCGTTGTAGGCAAGGTACATCATGAAGGGGCGATTCCTGTTGGCTGCGATGGCCTTGACTGCTTCGTCGGTCAGGTAGTCCGTCAGATAGTTGCGCGGCTCAAACACCTGGCCATCATTGAAGCGCACGCCCCAGGGCGAGCTAGCCCACAGAAACTGATCGATCATGTCGAAGTCCTGCCTGGAGTTGACGACATTGGGGTCCGCCTCGGGCAGGAACATCGAAGCGCCGTGCTGCAAGGACAGCGCTTCATCGAAACCATGGGCATAAGAGCGGTATTGTGGACTGTCCCCCAGATGCCACTTGCCCAGATGCAGTGTGTGATAACCGGCTCCCTTGAGCAACCTGGCAATCGAGACTTCGCTGGTGGGCAGTCCCATGTCTTCGTAGACCGGCATATCGCGCTCGCGATCTGCGTGATAAATTGTTTCGTGCAGGTTGCCGGGCGCACGGTGCTGGCCTACCAGCCGGGCGAACTCCACCGGCACGGGTGTGAACTCGAAACCGAAGCGGGTCGCGTAGCGTCCGGTCATGATGGCAGCACGCGAAGGCGCGCAGGTTGCGTTGCCAGCGTAACCCTGTGTGAAGTTGACACCATCGCGGGCGATGGCATCGATGTTGGGC
>CAIYMN010000267.1 GCA_903927295.1 uncultured beta proteobacterium
CACTGTGTTCGTGAAATTTCCCAATTGGGCGCAGCCCCAATGGTCAATTTCCGAGAATTCGGAAAAGTGATGGGCACAGCTTGGGCACAAAATGGGCACAAAGTGGGCACAAAACAAAAAAGGCCAACCTAAGTTAGCCTTTACTGTAACGGGAAACCCCGTATTTATTGGTTGCGCGAGCAGGATTTGAACCTGCGACCTTTGGGTTATGAGCCCAACGAGCTACCAGACTGCTCCATCGCGCGGTATGTTGGTATTGTACTCTATCAAGCCTTTTCGGGCTCGCCAGCAGGCGCTTCAATTTCCGCTGGGCGGTCGACCAGTTCAACCAGCGCCATCGGAGCGTTGTCACCGACACGGAAACCCATTTTCAGGATGCGTGTGTAGCCACCCGGACGGCTCTTGAAACGCGGGCCCAGATCGTTGAAGAGCTTGACCACGCTATCGCGGTCACGCAAGCGGTCAAACGCGAGACGGCGATTCGCCACGGTAGCTTCTTTGGCCAGGGTGATCATGGGCTCGACAACGCGACGCAGTTCCTTGGCTTTTGGCAAGGTCGTCTTGATGACTTCGTGCGCAATGAGCGAATTCATCATGTTGCGCAGCATCGCCAGGCGGTGCTCGCTGGTTCGATTCAGTTTTCTTAATCCGTGTCCGTGACGCATGGTAGTTTCCTTTGGTTTTAGCAGGCAGCCGTATCAGGTACTGCCCGTGGCGTTGAGACCTTTTCTGGTCTCATGAATTAACGCTTTTCGAGTGCGGCTGGTGGCCAGCTTTCGAGCTTCATGCCCAAAGTCAGACCGCGCGAAGCCAATACTTCCTTGATTTCGTTGAGTGATTTGCGACCCAGGTTCGGGGTCTTCAACAACTCATTCTCGGTGCGCTGAATCAGATCACCGATGTAATAGATATTTTCTGCTTTCAGACAGTTGGCTGAGCGAACCGTCAGTTCTAGATCGTCAACCGGGCGCAGCAGGATCGGGTCAAACTGCGTGCTGCCACGTGGTGCAGGCGCGTCAAAGGCGGCCAGCTCGGTACCTTCAAGCTGTGCAAACACAGCCAGTTGTTCAACCAGAATTCTGGCCGACGCGCGAACCGCTTCTTCGGCTGAGATGGCGCCATTGGTTTCAATGTCAACCACCAGCTTGTCGAGGTCAGTGCGCTGTTCAACACGTGCACTCTCCACGGTATAGCTGACCCGCTTGACCGGCGAAAAGGAAGCGTCGAGGACGATGCGTCCAATCGACTTGGTCGGCTCATCCCCATGGCGGCGCATCGTGCCCGGCACATAACCGCGACCCTTTTCCACCTTGATCTGCATGTCGAGCTTGCCACCTTGCGAGAGGTGGGCAATGACGTGCTCCGGGTTGACGATTTCCACGTCATGCGGCGTCTGGATGTCGCTCGCGATGACCGGGCCTTCGCCGTCTTTACGCAGGCTGAGTGTGACTTCCTCACGATTGTGAAGCTTGAAGACAACACCTTTGAGGTTCAACAGGATGTTGACGACGTCTTCTTGCACGCCGTCAATCGATGAGTACTCGTGCAAGACGCCAGCGATGGTGACTTCAGTCGCCGCGTAGCCCGGCATGGAGGAGAGCAGGACACGGCGCAATGCGTTGCCAAGCGTGTGACCATAGCCG
>CAIYMN010000268.1 GCA_903927295.1 uncultured beta proteobacterium
GCAAGTGCAGATGACTCACCAACTTCGGGATCTTTTCGTAAGCGGCAATCAATGCCGGCGTGAACTCGTTGGGGTGGCTCGTAACGTAGCGTATGCGTTCAACGCCCGGAATCTCTGCGACGTAGTCAAGCAGCGTCGCAAAGTCTGCCATTGCGCCAGAGTCAGCCATCGCCGCTCGATAGGCGTTCACATTTTGCCCAAGCAAGGTAATCTCTTTGACCCCCTGATCCGCCAGCCCTGCAACCTCGACCAGCACATCCTCGAATGGTCTGGAGACTTCCTCACCTCGCGTATACGGCACGACGCAATAACTGCAATACTTGGAGCAACCCTCCATGATGCTGACAAAAGCACTCGCGCCATCCACACGTGCTGGCGGCAGGTGGTCAAACTTTTCAATTTCCGGAAAACTGATGTCCACTTGCGAACGGCTTTGCAGTTCCCGCTGCGCCAACATCTGCGGCAACCGATGCAGCGTCTGCGGCCCAAACACCAGGTCCACGTAGGGTGCACGCTCAATGATGGCCGCACCCTCCTGACTTGCCACACAACCACCCACGCCAATCAAGGCGCCTCTCTTCTTCAGATGCTTCACGCGCCCCAGATCCGAGAACACTTTTTCTTGCGCCTTTTCCCGAACCGAGCAGGTGTTGAAAAGAATCAGGTCTGCCTCCTCAACGCTGTCGGTCTGCTCGTAGCCCTGCGCGGCGCGCAGCACATCCACCATCTTGCCCGAGTCGTACTCGTTCATCTGGCAGCCAAAGGTCTTGATGAATACTCTCTTTGTCACGCTATGCATCCAAAAGTGATGACCTGAACCAGGCGAGGAAATACGCGCACGCGAGCATTTCAATCTGTCCCGACTTCGTTGCAAAAACCGTGAACACAGGTTTGCAGCACACGCCGAATCGCATCGACATCTTCAGCGCCAGCCGCTTCCCGCAAATGCCGGACTTGAATCATCAATTCGGGCCACGCCATGAAATCTTCATGTGCTTTCATGATGCGTGGATGGGCTGTAGCGCTGGGGTTGTCACCAATCAGCAGTTCTTCGTAGAGTTTCTCGCCCGGTCGAAGTCCGATAAACGACAGTTCAATGTCGCCATGCGGATGCTCTGCGTCACGCACCTGCAGGCCCGACAAACCAACCAGGCGACGCGCCAGATCAAGAATTTTTACCGGTTCACCCATGTCCAGCACAAACACTTCACCACCCACGGCCATGGCCGCTGCCTGTAAAACGAGTTGCACCGCCTCCGGGATGGTCATGAAATAGCGCGTGACTTCCGGGTGAGTGATGGTCAGTGGTCCTCCCTGGGCGATTTGCTCCCGGAACATCGGCACCACGCTGCCACTGGACCCGAGCACATTCCCAAAACGCACCATACTGAAACGCGTGTCATGGGCTCCAGCCCGCTCTGCCATTGCCTGCAACACCATCTCGGCCATGCGCTTGCTGGCTCCCATCAAATTGGTAGGTCGCACCGCCTTATCGGTCGAAACCAGTACAAAACTGGAGACTCTGGCGGTCTGCGCCGCCTGCGCCATGTTCAGCGTACCAAAGACATTGTTGAAGATCCCTTCCGATGGGTTACATTCAACCATCGGTACATGTTTGTATGCTGCGGCGTGGTACACCGTGTCAGGTTGGTAGCTTGCGCAGATCCAGTCCAGTCGCTGACGATTGCCCACACTCCCAAGCAAAGGCACGAGTTCAATGTCGGAGTGCTGCGCCACACACCAGGCCTGCAATTCACGATGCAAGGCATAAAGACCAAATTCACTGTGGTCCAGCAAAAGCATCCGGCGTGGACGTTCCCGCAAAATCTGTCGACATAACTCGCTGCCTATGCTGCCTCCCGCGCCCGTCACCAGAATTGTCTGATTAAAGAGACTGCAGGCCAGCAGGTCAGCTTGCGGCATGACGGCAGCGCGGCCCAGCAAATCTTCAACGTCGAGTTCACGAAAGTCCCGGACGGTAACGCGTCCGCTGGTCAGGTCCGCCAGTCCCGGCAGTGTCCTGGTATGCACCGGCAAGGAGCGCAGACTCTGGATGATCTTGTTGCGCCGATCCCGGCTCGCGCTGGGTATCGCAAGCAGAATATCGGTGATGCCAAGATCCCGCACCAGGGTCGGGACTTGCATCGCTGAAAATACCGGAACGCCGTTGATCGTCTGGCCGATCTTGGCCAGATCCTCGTCAATAAATCCAAGAAGATTGACATGTCCGGTAATCGCCATCGCCGAGGAAGTCTGCACACCCGCCGCACCAGCACCATAGATTAGCATGCGCCCCTCGTGGTGCTCTTTGCCAAGACCGATGCCCGCGAGCCAGTAGCGCGCCAGAACGCGACTGCTGCCAATGAGCATAAAGAAGATGATCGGTTGCAATACGCCAAGCGTGAGCGGAAATACTGGCCACTTGACCCAGTACAGCAGAACAATACGGCTCAGGGCATAGAGTGCAATGGCTTGACCGGTGGCCAACAGGGCATCCATCCCCGTATAACGAAATATGGCGCGATAGAGTCCGAAACGGGCAAAGATCGGAACAGCCAACACCGGTCCGAGCAGATAAATCCACCACTGGTCATTGCTGGGCCAGTGCAGAATCTCATAACGCAGTGAAAAGGCGACCCAGGTTGCCAGCAGGGCAATGACGATGTCGACCGCGACAACGAACGCGCGCTTGGCCGGGCGGGGCCATGCGAGCACTTGCTTGATCACTTTCTTCACAATGCTTCGTCAGGCGCGGCCGTGTGTTTGATGAAGAACCGGGCCGCCTGGATGCCCAGTTCGTAGAGCAACACCATGGGAATCAGCAAGGCAATCATGGAAACCGGATCGGGTGGCGTGACAAGACCGGCCACCGCCGCGGCGCCAACCACAAAGTAGGTGCGAAAAGACTTGAGTTGGGGAATCGTCACGATGCCCATGCGCGCCAGGATCACGACCGCAATCGGCACCTCAAAAGCAACGCCAAATGCGATAAACATCGTGATCACAAAATCAAGATAGGCCTCAATGTCCGGACTGACCGCCACGGAGATTGGCGCCATCTTCTGGATGGCCGGAAATGCTTGCCCGAAAACAAAGAAGTAGCAAAACGCCGCCCCCAGGTAAAACAGCGCAGTGCTGGCAGCAACCAGTGGCAAGACCAGTTTTCTCTCATGTTTGTACAGGCCCGGCGCAACAAAGGCCCATATCTGGTAAAGAATCCAGGGCAGTGACAAGGCCACGGCGGCCAACACGGAAACCTTGATCGGCACCAGAAACGGTGACACTACGCCAACGGCAATCATGCGCGAGCCTTCAGGCAATGCCTTGACCAAAGGCATGGCAAGCAGGTCATAAAGCCGGGACGGACCAGGATAAAACAGCAAAACAGCCAGAATGGCCGCGATACCGTAAATCGACCGCAATAGCCGATCGCGCAATTCAACCAGATGTTGGACAAATGGCTGCTCTGTGCCGGCCAACTCGTCGTCTTTTTTTTCAGAATCCGTCATCAAGTCAGTCTGGTAGGTCTAAAGCGGGCTACACGCGCCGCCCCTGACAAGGCGTTGGTACGCACACCGCTGCGTGCCTTGTACCAGCGTGGCGTCGCGCCTTGCTTGACCCGCCACTTCTTGCGCGGGTGCCGGTACTGCGGGAAACTTGGAGCTGGCTCCGTCGCGCTTGCGCTGACAGCCAATTCCGTCGTCTCGGCCCAGCTCTTTTCGAAGTCGGCGGCCCCGGTTTTGATTGATCCTTCGACGTCACGCGCAGCGCTTTCCACCGTCTCCTTCATCTTCTTGAGTTCATCGAGTTCCATCGACCGATTGACCTCATTCTTGACATCCGCCACATAGCGTCGGGCGCGTCCAAGCAGCGTTCCGAGTGTCTTGGCCAGACCCGGCAACTTTTCAGGACCAATGACCAGCAACGCAATGCCGCCAATGATGGCAAGCTTGGTGACCCCGATGTCAATCACTGTCAGGCTTTGGTCTTGGCTTCTACGTCAATCGTTTCTTTGGCGGTTGCGCTGGCAGAGTTAACCTGCTGCACCGGAGCCGTCGCGACCGGTGCGTCTGATGCCTTCTCGGCACCGTCCTTCATGCCATCTTTGAAACCCTTTACCGCTCCACCCAGGTCGGCACCTATATTGCGCAGCTTCTTTGTGCCAAAAATCACTACGATGATGACCAAAAAAATAAGCAGGTGTGTTGTGGAAAGTCCCATCAGTTTCTCCTTAGGAATTGCGCCAATTTTAGTCGGCAAATCAACCACGGAGCCAGGGACGCGGACCACCCATCACGTGAATGTGCAGGTGCTGCACTTCCTGGCGGCCTTCGGCTCCAGTATTGCACAAGAGGCGAAAGCCCCCCTGCGGGTACGGATTGCAGCCCTGTTCCAATGCCAACTTTGGTGCCAACACGAGCATACGCCCCATTAACGCTGCGTGCTCGCCACCCAGTTGTGCCATGGACGCAATGTGAATCTTTGGAATCATCAGGAAGTGCACTGGCGCCCACGGATGGATGTCGTGAAAGGCAAACAGTTCTTCATCCTGATAGACCAGGCGCGAGGGAATAACACCTGCTGCGATCTTGCAAAACAGACAATCGGGCTCATAGCCCGCAGAACAGCCAGCTTGCGTCATCAGTTTTCCCCGTCGCGCATGAGCGCTTTGCGCAAGGCCTTTTCTTCGATGCCACTGGTGCCGACGCGGCGCTCCAGTTCGGCCAGCACATCCGCCGGTCCCAGACCGTAATGAACCAGCGCAATCATGCAGTGAAACCAGAGATCGGCGACCTCGTTGACAATCCTGGACCTGTCGCCACCGGCATCAGCGTCCTTGGCTGCCATCACAACTTCGGTCGCTTCCTCACCAATCTTCTTCAGGAAGGCGTCCGGTCCCTTGTGCAGTAGTCGCGCCACATAGCTCGTCGTAGCGTCACCGCCATTTTTTGGCAGACGGCCTTCGATGACGCGGGACAAGGCAGCAAGCGAATCGGTGGCAGAAACTTGGGAAGACATAGGCCCTTAGCTGTAGATGGTTCGTGGGTCTTTCAAGACCGGCTCGGTTACTTTCCAGTCGCCATTGTCGAGCACGCTGAAGAAGCAACTGTGGCGCCCGGTATGGCAGGCAATGCCAGGCTCGTGCCCGCTCTGGGTCACTCGCAGCAGGATCACATCCTGATCGCAGTCGAGCCGGATTTCATGCACTGTCTGTACATGGCCGGACTCTTCACCTTTGAACCAAAGTTTGTTGCGGGAGCGGCTGAAGTAGACGGCCCGGCGCAATTCGGCGGTTTTTTGCAGCGCTTCGCGGTTCATCCAGGCCAGCATCAAGACATCGCCCGAACTGGCCTCCTGCGCAATCACCGGCACCAGACCCTGGGCATCCCAGCGAACAGTATCAAGCCATTTCATGGTGTGATTCTGACCGGAATGCCACGCTCAGCCATTCTGGCCTTGGCCTGTGCAACGGTAAATTCACCGTAGTGAAAAATGCTGGCAGCCAATACGGCGTCAGCGCCACCGATCTGGATGCCGTCGGCGAGGTGATCCAGCGTACCGACACCGCCCGAGGCGATCACTGGCACACTGACCGCATCGCTGACAGCGCGCGTCAGGGCCAGATCGAAGCCGGCCTTGGTGCCATCACGATCCATACTGGTGAGAAGGATCTCTCCGGCACCACGGCGCGTCATCTCGAGAGCCCAGCGCACCGCATCCAGACCGGTATTCTTGCGCCCACCGTGGCTGTAGACATCCCAGCCAGCGCCGATGACCTGACCCCGCGCGTCGACACGGTTCGCATCTGCTTCACTGCGACGCTTGGCGTCAATGGCAACCACAATGCACTGCGCGCCGTACTTGGTCGAGGCATCATTGATCACCTGCGGATTGGCGATGGCA
>CAIYMN010000269.1 GCA_903927295.1 uncultured beta proteobacterium
CGTGGGAAACCTTGTTCCCGACCATCGGGCCTTTGCCCGTGACTTCACATACGCGTGCCATTTGGACACTCCAGAGAAAAATTAACAGCTTTCGCCGCACCTCGCCACACTGCTGCATGGCGGTAAAGAGATTTTCCGGCCGCCCCGCGCCCGGTAGGGACTGGGCGTGAGCAAGGCCGGAAACGAGACGGATTATAGCGGCTTCAGCCCTGTTCCAGAAAACGCTGGGCGTCCAGCGCTGCCATGCAGCCCGTGCCGGCACTGGTGATGGCCTGGCGGTAGATGTGGTCCTGCACGTCGCCTGCAGCGAAGATGCCGGGTACGCTGGTCATGGTGGCGAAGCCGCTGGAGCCGCCCTGGGTCACGATGTAGCCGCCCGCCATGTTCAACTGGCCCTGGAAGATTTCGGTATTCGGGGCGTGGCCGATGGCGATAAAGCAGCCCTGAAGCGGCAAATCTTCGGTCGCGCCGGATTTGACGTTCCTCAGGCGCACACCCGTCACGCCAGTGGTGTCTCCCAGCACTTCATCGAGCGTGCAAAAGGTTTTCAGTTCAATCTTGCCGGCGCTGACTTTTTCCATCATTTTGTCGATCATGATGGGCTCGGCCTTGAACTTGTCGCGCCTGTGGATCAGGATCACCTTGCTGGCGATGTTGGACAAATAAAGCGCCTCTTCGACGGCAGTGTTGCCGCCGCCGACCACGCAACAGACCTGATCGCGGTAGAAGAAGCCGTCGCAGGTGGCGCAGCCCGAAACGCCGCGCCCCATGAAGGCGGCCTCGGAGGGCAGTCCCAGGTATTTGGCGGATGCTCCCGTGGCAAGAATCAGAGCGTCGCAGGTGTAGCTGCCACTGTCACCCTTCAAGGTAAAGGGCCGCCTCTGAAAATCAACCGTGTGGATATGGTCAAAAACGATCTCGGTTTTGAAGCGCTCAGCGTGCGCCAGAAAGCGCTGCATCAGGTCGGGACCCTGCACGCCGTCGACGTCGGCCGGCCAGTTATCGACTTCGGTGGTGGTCATCAGTTGGCCGCCTTGGGCGATCCCGGTAATGAGCAGCGGTTTGAGGTTGGCGCGTGCCGCATAAATGGCTGCCGTGTAGCCGGCCGGGCCGGAACCGAGAATCAGGACTTGGGCATGTCGGGTATGGGACATTGTGAACGCTTTCTTGGATAAAGTTGCAGGGCCCGTGTACAGTTGGGCGTAGTATGACCTATTCACTAAATACTTTAACCTCTTCCCAAGGAGTGGACTCGTCGGAGCGCTCCGGTTGGCGTCGCTTCGCCGACGAATTTGGCCTGACAGCAGGTGCGGTTGTTCTGGTTTTTTGGGTGCTTGCGCTGCTGACTTACTCGTCGCAGGACGTGGCCTGGTCGACTTCAGGTGCTGGCCCGGCGGTCATGAACCGTGGTGGTTTGCTCGGCGCCTGGCTGGCTGACGGCAGCTACTTTCTGTTCGGATTTTCAGTCTGGTGGTGTGTTGCGGCCGGACTTCGGGTCTGGCTTTCAGGTTTGGCACGCTGGCTTCGCGGTCATGATCTGCTGGCTACGCCCGCAGACACGGCGGCGCAACAAACATCCCGCCTCGGCTCAAGGCGCGTCGCGTTCTGGTGCGGATTGGCATTGTTGTTGTGCGCCAGCGCGGCCCTCGAATGGTCGCGCCTGTACAGCCTGGAAGCGCGCCTGCCGGGACACGGCGGCGGTGTTTTGGGCTATTTTGTTGGTCCGCTGAGCGTTCGCCTGTTCGGTTTTGTTGGTTCGGCACTGATCACGCTCGCATCGGCGCTGGTCGGTGCGGCACTTGTGTTTCGATTCTCCTGGGCTCAGGTCGCTGAGCGTCTGGGCGCCTGGCTCTATTTTCAGATCGACTCGCGACGCGAAAAACGTGAGCTTGAACAGGACATGGCCCTCGGGCAACAAGCCACACGCGAGCGTGAGGAGGTGGTGCTCGAGGAGCACGAGGAACTGGTCGAGCAACACCCCTTGCCGCTGAGAATCGAGCCCGTCCTGGCCGATGTACCCAAGAGTGAACGGGTCGCCAAGGAGCGGCAGAAACCCCTGTTTGTCGAGTTGCCGGACAGCCGCTTGCCGCAGGTGGACCTGCTCGAC
Source organism: uncultured beta proteobacterium (assembly GCA_903927295.1). Taxonomy (GTDB): domain Bacteria; phylum Pseudomonadota; class Gammaproteobacteria; order Burkholderiales; family Burkholderiaceae_C; genus Rhodoferax. Next base: position 2,108 of record CAIYMN010000269.1, read on the forward strand.
GGGGCCTTGCTGCGCCAGGAGACGGTGTCGTCCGAGACGCTGGAGATGACGAGCCGCATGATCGAGAAGAGGCTGAGGGATTTTGGCGTTGACGTGCGTGTTGTGCTGGCTCAACCGGGGCCGGTGATTACACGCTATGAGATTGAGCCTGCTGTCGGCGTCAAGGGCTCGCAGATTGTTGGCCTGGCCAAGGACCTGGCGCGCTCCCTGAGTCTGGTGTCGATACGCGTCGTGGAGACGATTCCCGGCAAGAACCACATGGCGCTCGAGTTGCCCAATGCCAAGCGGCAATCGATCAAGCTGTCGGAAATTCTGGGTTCGCAGATCTACAACGAAGCCAAGTCCATGCTGACCGTGGGTTTGGGTAAGGACATCGTTGGCAACCCGATCGTCGCGGATCTGGCGAAGATGCCGCATGTGCTGGTTGCGGGTACCACCGGCTCTGGTAAATCGGTGGGCATCAATGCCATGATTCTGAGTCTGCTGTACAAGGCAGAGGCCAGTGATGTGCGCTTCTTGATGATAGACCCGAAGATGCTGGAAATGTCTTTCTACGAAGGCATTCCGCATTTGCTGGCACCGGTGGTGACCGACATGAAGCAGGCCGCCTACGGCCTGAGCTGGTGCGTCGCGGAGATGGAGCGACGCTACAAACTTCTCAGCAAGTTGGGTGTACGCAACCTGGCTGGCTACAACGCGAAGATCGACGAGGCAAAAGCGCGCGGCGACTTTGTCTATAACCCGTTCAGTCTGACACCGGACTCACCCGAACCGCTGGGACGTCTGCCGCATATCGTGGTGGTCATCGACGAACTGGCTGACCTGATGATGGTGGTCGGCAAGAAGATCGAGGAGTTGATTGCCCGGCTGGCGCAAAAGGCGCGTGCAGCAGGCATTCACCTGATCCTGGCGACGCAGCGCCCCAGCGTCGATGTGATCACGGGACTGATCAAGGCCAACATACCGACACGCATTGCCTTCCAGGTCAGCAGCAAGATTGACAGCCGCACCATCCTGGACCAGATGGGGGCGGAAGCCCTGCTCGGCATGGGTGACATGCTCTACATGCCCAGTGGCACCGGCATGCCGATCCGTGTGCACGGCGCCTTTGTCAGCGACGACGAGGTGCATCGGGTCGTCAATTACCTGAAGTCCCAGGGTGCGCCGAACTACATTGAGGGGGTGCTCGAAGGTGGCACTGCCGACGGTGATGCTGATCTGACCGGTGAGGGCGGCAATGGCGGTGAAAAAGACCCGATGTACGATCAGGCTGTGGAGGTGGTGCTGAAGAACCGCAAAGCCAGCATTTCGCTGGTGCAGCGCCATCTCAAGATTGGCTACAACCGTGCCGCCAGATTGGTCGAAGATATGGAGAAGGCAGGCCTCGTGAGCGCCATGAGCAACAGCGGCCAGCGCGACATTCTGGTACCGGCACGAGCCGAGTGATGCGGGTCGTGAACAAAGTTTTCGGCGCTGTGTTGGCAACAGCTGCCATCTGCGCGTCAGCGACGGGGCTGGAAAGTCTCGAAGCCTTTATCAGGACAGCGAAGGCCGGGCGCGCTGACTTTGTCCAGGTTGTGACAGCACCAGCCAAAGAAGGGCAGGCACAGCGTGACAAAACATCAAGCGGCAGTTTCGAGTTTTCCCGGCCGAACCGCTTCAAGTTCGTTTACAAAAAGCCGTTTGAGCAGAGCATCGTTGCCGATGGCCAGACGCTCTGGCTGTATGACGTCGATCTGAATCAAGTGACGGCGCGCAAACAGTCGCAGGCGCTGGCCTCGACGCCAGCCGCCCTGATTGCATCGGCACCGGATTTGCGGGCTTTGCAGACCGATTTCGCACTGAGTGATGCACCGGCCAGGGACGGGCTGGAGTGGGTCCTTGCCACGCCCAAAGCCAGGGACAGCGCATTGCAGGGCATCCGGGTTGGACTGCGTGGCGGCGTACTGGTCGTGCTGGAAATTCTGGACAGTTTTGGCCAGCGCTCCGTGCTGACCTTCAGCCACTTCGAACTCAACCCGGTGCTATCCGTCAAGTCTTTTGAGTTCAAGGCGCCTGCCGGGGTTGATGTCATTCGGCAGTGATATTGCTGGCCCATGCAATACGTTCTGGCGTATCTGTAGCAGGTGACAACTTGCCTCTGAAGCCCAAGCACATGCCAGATGAAACGTAGTGTCACCGTACTAGCCCGACTAGCACTGGCACACTGGGTTGGACTGCAAATGCCAGGTTGAAAACTACCACTGAAAAAGGTACTTGGGCGGCATTCACAAGGCTGACCGGCAACTCCAGAATTGGCTCATCGCTATATCAACGGTGACAACATTCTCAGGAGAGTTTCCATGAAGCGCAGTCTCAACAAGTTTTACTCGCTGGCACTTTTGACCTCGATCGGAGCGGCCAGCACGTCGTCGTTTGCACAGACGTATGTTGCAGAGAGCACCACGGCCAACGGCATGGGTCTCGACCTGGTGCTCCCCGTCAACTCTCCCAGCACGGATGCCGGGAATTATTGGACAGGTATGCTCAACATCACACCAAGTCAGACACAGGGTGGGGCAGGCTCAACGTTCGCGGCGTTTTGCATCGATCCTTCTCAGTATTCCAACGCGGGCGTAGCGAACTACAGCGTGTCGTCCGGTCTGGGCGCTCTGGGAAGCCCCAACGCCGCCTGGGTGTCCAACCTGTATTCGCAAAACTATGCCAGTTCGGTTGGAAGCGCCACAGGCTCTGCGGCGTTTCAACTTGCTCTTTGGGACCTTGCCAAGGACGATGGCAACTTGACAACCGGCTCGGTCAAGGCAACCGCCTCGACCAACTCCACGGTTCTCAATCTGGCCAACAGCATGATCTCTGGTGCAAAGTCCGGTCCCGGTTCATCGCCCTATTCATACACCGTCTATGCCAGTCCTACCGCGCAAGACTACGTGGTTGCATCCGTTACTCCCGTTCCGGAACCCGAAACCTACGCCATGCTGCTGGCTGGACTGGGGCTGATTGGGGGCATCGCACGCCGTCGCAAGAGCACGCCGGACTGATTGATTCGATCGCTGTCACCATTGAACGGGGGCTTCGGCCCCCGCTTTTTATGGGTGCTTCCCTCAAATTCATGAAGAACCACTCTGTTTGGGTGGCTGACCGCAAACCCCATTGACGATGGCTTGCTGTGGGGCAACTTCGTAGGTGCCCTTGTCAACTGAACGCGCTGCGCGCGCTGGCAAGGTCGATTTCGCCCCGCAACACCTTGTCGATACCGTCCTGCCGGAGCAGTGTCGTGCCATCAAAAATAGCGGCCTCAGCGATCTGCGCCGCCGTGGCGTGCTCGTGGATCAACTGCCGGATGCGAGGTGTGGCCACGAGCAGTTCATGCAGTCCGACCCGACCCTTGTAGCCGGCAGTGCAGGCCGGGCAACCTTTCGAATGGGCTGTGTACAGCGTGAGTTGCCCTTGCGGACCGAAGGCTGCATGCCATGCCCTGACCGTTGCAGCAAGTTCCAGCCGCGTGCCGGCGCAATACTCCCTTGCGAGTTCGGCGAGTTCCTTGTCGCTGACGGCGTAGGGCTGCTTGCACTTGACGCAAAGTCTGCGCGCCAATCGCTGCGAAAGAATCCCGAGCAGCGCATCGGCGAAATTGAATGGATCCATGCCCAGGTCGAGCAGCCGCACAATACTTTCTGCGGCACTGTTGGTGTGCAGGGTGGAGAAGACCAGATGTCCGGTCAGCGAGGCTTCGATGCCGATCTTGGTCGTCTCCTCATCCCGCATTTCGCCGACCATGATGACATCCGGATCTGCGCGCAGGAAAGCGCGCATGGCAGCTGCGAAAGTCCAGCCGATCTTTGCGTTGACCTGGACCTGCCGCAGACCCGGTTGCGTGATCTCGATAGGATCTTCCGCGGTCCAGATCTTGGTCTCGCGCTGGTTAAGGTGGCGCAGTAACGAGTGCAGTGTGGTCGTCTTGCCAGAACCGGTCGGCCCACACACCAGGATGAGCCCGTAGCTGCGGGCCACCATCTTCGTCAACTCGTCAAGATTGCGTGCGGATAGCCCTAGCTTGTCGATCGGCAGCGGCTCGGCCCCGGCAAGAATGCGCAGCACCACATCCTCGAGATTGTTCGCAGTCGGAATGACCGCGACGCGCAGTTCGATCGGAATGCCCCCATGCTTGCCGAAATCAATCTTGCCGTCCTGTGCATGTCGGTGCTCAGAGATGTCCAGCTCAGCCATGATCTTGATGCGCGATACCGTCGAATTGCGGTAGGCCGGATCCAGTTCGAGATAGTCGGACAAAACGCCGTCCTTGCGGAACCGAATCAGCATGTTGTGGCTGCCCTGGTTCGCCTCGATGTGAATGTCAGAGGCACCCTGCGAGTGGGCGTCCATGATCATCTTGTTGACGAGCCGCACCATGGTGCTTTCGCTCACTCGTGCTGCCGCGCCGTCGAACTGTGCCTGCTCAGCCGCCCTGGGTGCGTCCCGCGACAACTGGCTTGCGAGGTCGTGCATCTCCAACATTTCGAGTTCATCACGCGACTGCGAAGCGGCAGTTTGGGGTTTGTCGCCCACGGCCGCTGCATCATCCCAGTTGAAGGGCAAACTACGGTCCTGCAGGGCCGCGTATTCCTTGGCGATACGCGTCTGCAGGTCGGCCGCGCTTGCCATCACCGGGACAATCGCCAGACCCGTGGAAAACCTCAACTCCCGTGTGAAGTCGATCGCGAGCGGGTTCACTACGGCGATCACAAGTGCATTCTTCGTGCGAAACAAGGGCAGCATCTGGTGCCGCTTCGCGAAACTTGCCTGCGACAGCTTCAGCGCTTCGGGGTCAACCTTGAACTCGCGCACATTGATGAACGGAATGCCCAGCTTCAAAGCCAGAACTTCCTGGATCTGCTGCCGCGACACCGCGCCCATGTCCACGAGGATCTCTCCGATCGGTCGGTCGCGGTTGTCCTTCTGAGCTGACAATGCCAGATCGAGTTGGTCCTGGGTTACGAGATTGGCCTCCATCAGCACTTGCCCTATGCGGACGTTCGGGCGTCGCTCCTGTTCCTTGAGTGCCTTGGCCAGTTCCACAGGCGACACAATGGCGCGTTTGCGCAGGAATTCGCCGATCGGCTCGGTCCTGAACGCGGTTTGTTTGTCCAGGGCTGTAGCAAGCGAGCGGGGCGCCACGATGTGGTCAGCGGCCAGCGCCTCCCCGATAAGTTGACCAATGCTGACATCTTTCAATGCCTTGGCGGGAATGAAGCACGACGTCGTGGTCCCGCCGCTAGCGTCCATCGGAAACAGGAACAGGCCGGACGCTTCCTTGACAAAGCCGCGCGTCGTGCCTGAGAACTCGCCACCATCGGTGAACTGGATGCGAAAATTCTTTTGCTCAGCGATATGAGCTTGAGCCGCTCCGATGCCTTCAATGGCCGCCGTGTCCGGTTTCAGCAGCAAAGGCTCGATGATCCGCACCATTCGCACCTTGTCGACAACCAGCGGCGTCAGTTCCCCGGATTGGGTGACGGTGAGACCGATCACGCCCCTGTCAGGCTCGAACTGTGTCAGCCGGCCCGAAACAGCCCTTCCGTCGATCAGTTCCACAACGCAGTCACTGCCATCCACGCTCAAGGCTCCATCGGCCGGCATGTAAAACGGCGGCATTGGCCAACGCAGGTCCATGGTTGTAATAGCTTTTTGCCCACTTCTTTTGCACCTTATCTTACAACGCACGAACCACGCTGCTGACCTTCAGTCACTTCGAACGCAATCCGGCGCTGCCGGCCAAGACCTTCCAGTTCAAGGCGCGTGTTGGGGTGGATGTAATTCGGTAGTGATTGGCGGTGGCAGAGCTTGGGGTATAGGCACCTGCCTCATACTGTCAAATGCCCAGAAAACGGCCGGGACCCATAGCCCAATCTCTGCGGGAGACATTGCTGTATCACGCGACAAATTCAGGGCTTGGTGACTGGCGGGTTGGCAGCCGTTGCAGTCATTCAAGCGCCCTATTCAGTGGGTTATGACTCTTGCAAATCGAATGTTCGTGCATCCGCTAAACTGCTTGGAGGAGGGACTGCGCATGATTGATTCACAACACATTTCGATGAAGACGCTCAGTGCCTGGGGGCCGATTGCTATGTCGTTGGCTGCATGCGCTTTGGTTCTCTCTTACTTATGGTCGTTTGGCGCAGTTCGAGACCCTGACGAAGGCGCCATTGCGCACATTTGGCAGTTGCTTATGGGCGTTCAATTGCCGGTAGTCGCTTTCTTTGTGGCCAAATGGTTGCGCCAAGCCCCGAAGCAGACATTGCAGGTCATTGCACTTCAAGGGGTGGCGGCGTTTGCAGCCATTGCACCGGTCTGGTACTTCAAGTTATGAGAGATGCACGTTCCACCTAGCCGCTTGATCAGACTTGCCCCAGCTAACAGAAGCGTCTGACCGGTATGTGTCTGTGATCGCCTGTGACCATTCTCGGATGCCGACGGCCAAGAATGAGTGGCAGGTCTGGAGAAAGTTGTTGAGCCGGATCGCAGCGTCAGGAGTCCTTGGCACTTCGGTTGGCAACGATTCCTGAGGGCTGCAAGCGGTCTACCAAATTTCCGGATAGTTGACGCTCGACGCCAGGTCAACCGAGACGCTAGATGTCCTAAACCAATCTGGAAAAGATGAAAAAGCAACTTGGGAGAATTAGCGCGAGCGCTGAAGTAGCAAAGGCAATCCGTACTCGCTTCGACGCGGTTTTGAGCAATCCGCCCACAATGAGGATGAGAAGGCCAATTGAGCTGAAAGTCGAAGGCCAATCAACCGGCCCATTTCCAATCCACATTGAAAAACGCAATGCTAGTGAGAGAAGCGTGCACGTTGCTGCAAAGCCGAATACCAAACGTGTTGAGCGTGACTGACCAAGGTTCATAAAGCTCCCTCTGACTAAGGTGTGCCCATAGAAATTTCTATGGTTGGATTCATTGCCAGCATCGTATCAAACTGGGCGGCCCTGTCCGAAGGCCGCTTCCTCTGCACTGTTGCCCTACGTAGTCGTCCTTGCCGTCCCCATTGAGCTATGCCGAACTTCTACTGTCAAACGCCAATCGAACTGCCAATGACGCGAACACGGTACTCAAAACGTACCGTTGAAAAACTACAAATCGAGACCCCTGCGAAGCCAGAAATCTTGCAACCGTTGACGCCATGATGATAACGAGACTGTGCGCGAAAGCAGCGGCGGCGATTTGAACCACGCCGAGAGTCACCGTTTGACCTAGGACATTGCCAGCAGAAGTGTCAACGAACTGCGGCAATAGCGCGCCGTAGGTAATGACAAGTTTTGGATTGAGGAGGCAGGTGAAGAAGCCCGTGCGAAACAATTTCTGCGGCGATTCCGGCGGCAGAACCGAGGTTCCAGTCACCGTTTGCCCATTTTCCAATGTCCTGTATGCGAGCCATAGTAAATAGGCAGCACCCGCCATGCGCACCACGTCGTAGGCCAAGGGTACAGCCATGAAGATGGTGGACAGGCCTCCAGCCGTCGCCAGCATGTACATGACCATGCCTAAACAAACGCCGGCAAGTGAGGAAAATCCGGCGACCCGACCCTGGCAAATTGACCGCGAAGCAAGGTAAATTAGATTGGGTCCAGGCGAGAGTGCCATCAGAAATGCGACGCCTGCGAATGACAGGGCTGCTGAGAATGTAATCATGAACGTGGATGCGATTTAATTAGGCTCTGGGGAGCTCCCCGATGCTGCCGGACTGCGTTAGTCGTTGAGATAACGAAGTCTCGACATCCTACACGCCCTGACTAGAGGTGCGGTCAGAATGTCGGCTTTCGCTGCGTACTTGACTTACGAAATTTCTCCGTGACTGGCAGCAAAGTGTCTAAAGCTGAATTTGCTCCACGGCCATCGATCACTGATGACGGCAGGTGGTGGGGTTCGCGGGCGCAGGCCCCATTCGCGATGGGTTGCTGCGGGACGATTCCATAGCGTGCTTGTCGCACCGATGCTGGCGCGTCCAGTCGCGTTCGCCGCGAGCGTGGACCGGAGAACGCGAACCACGCCGCCTGCCTGGAGCGATCTATGGCCCGGTAGTCCACAATAGAGACCGATGAAGTCCACGCCATCCCATCATCAACCGCTGGCCGAGAGGCTGCGCCCAAAGACACTCGCCGAAGTGATAGGCCAGCAACAACTCCTGGGTGAGGGCATGGCGCTGCGCATGGCGTTTGAATCAGGTCAGCCGCACAGTTGCATTTTGTGGGGACCACCGGGCACCGGCAAGACCACCATCGCGCGCCTGATGGCAGACGCATTTGACGCGCACTTCATCACCATTGCGGCGGTGCTGGGTGGCGTGAAGGACATTCGCGAAGCGGTTGAAAAGGCGCAGCTGGCGCAGGAGCAGGGTCGGCGCACGATCGTCTTTGTGGATGAGGTGCACCGCTTCAACAAGAGCCAGCAGGATGCCTTTTTGCCGCATGTCGAAAGCGGCCTCTTCACCTTTATCGGCGCCACCACCGAGAACCCCTCCTTTGAAGTCAATTCGGCTCTGTTGTCACGTGCGGCGGTATACGTGCTGCAGCCTTTGTCGCATGCTGACCTGATGCAGATCATTGAGCGGGCGCAGGCCGCTGGCGCTCTGCCCAGGATCGAAGCATTGGCAGCCGAGCGTCTGGTGGCCTATGCCGACGGCGATGCCAGGCGCTTGCTTAACACCCTGGAGACGTTGGCCGTTGCGGCGAACCAGCAGGAATTGCCCGAAGTGACCGATGCCTGGCTGCTCAAGGTGCTGGGCGAGCGAATGCGCCGCTACGACAAGGGTGGTGAACAGTTTTACGACACGATCTCGGCGTTGCACAAATCGGTGCGTGGCTCGGATCCGGACGCGGCGTTGTACTGGCTGGTGCGCATGCTCGATGGTGGTGTCGATCCGCGCTACCTTGGGCGGCGCCTGATACGTATGGCCAGTGAAGATATCGGTCTGGCCGACCCGAGAGCGTTGCGCCTGGCGCTGGACGCTACCGAGGTCTATGAACGGCTTGGTAGCCCCGAAGGAGAACTGGCGCTGGCCGAATGCGTGGTCTATCTGGCTGTGGCTGCCAAGTCGAATGCCGTCTACAAGGCGTTCAAGGAGGTCAAGGCCTTTGTCAAGGATGATGGAACTCGGCCGGTGCCGATGCGCCTGCGCAATGCCCCGACCCGGCTTATGAAAGATCTCGACTATGGCAAGGGCTACCGTTACGCGCACGACGAGGAGGGCGGTTTCGCCGCGGGCGAGACCTACCTGCCCGACGGCATGAAGAGTCCGGGCTTTTACCGTCCGGTAGAGCGAGGAATGGAGATCCGGATTGCAGAAAAGCTGCGGCAGTTGCGGCAGCTCAATAGGGAATCAGTTAGACCAGACAAGCCCGCGGTTGCGTAGCTTTGGGTCGTCATAATGACGCCTTGACCAGCATTCACCTTGACTATTGAGGAGAACGATTGTGCGTTTTTGCAAGACCCTTTCTCTGTTTGTCCTGACCGCTATGGTGGGGCTTGTTTCCAGCGCTGCCAGTGCGGAGCAAAAACTGTTTGTCTACACCTCGATGAAGGAGTCGATGATCGGCGACCTGAAGACAGCTTTTGTCAAGAAGCACCCTGACGTCAAGATCGATTTCCAGTCCGCCGGCGCAGGCAAGTTGATGGCCAAGATTGCCGCCGAGCGGGAATCCGGCAAGATCATGGCCGACGTGCTGTGGACCAGCGAGGTGCCCGACTTCTATCAGCTCAAGGCGCAGGGCATCCTGCTGCCCTACATTCCTCAGGACATCAAGGCCATACTTAATCCGCTGCCTGACTACGACGGTTCCTTTACCGCCGTGCGACTGGGCACGCTGGGCATTGCCTACAACACGCGCTTGATCAAGGAAGCGCCCAAGACCTGGACCGACCTGCAGAAGCCCGCGTTCAAGGGCGCCTACGGCATTGCCAATCCGGCTCTTTCCGGCACGGCCTACATGAGCGTGGCCGTTCTCTCCAAGGCTTTTGGCTGGTCCTACTTTGAAGCCTTGCGTGCCAATGGTGCCAAGATGGGCAAGGGCTCGGGGCAGGTGGTTGACGACACCGCATCGGGCGATCTGGTGGCCAGTCTGGCCGTGGACTACATCACACTGGACAAGGTTGACAAGGGCGCGACGCTGGCGCTGGTTTACCCGCCGGAGATGCTGGTCATTCCCAGCCCGATCGCGATTTTCCGCAACAGCCCGAACGTGGATGCGGCCAGGAAATTCGTGGATTTTGTTCTGTCCAAGGACGGCCAGATGATTATTGCCAATGAAGGCACGCTGCCGGTGCGCGCTGACGTCAAGGTGCCGGAGCGTTACAAGCTGCCGCCAGTGGATGAAGCGATGAAGCGCGCCATGAAGATTGACTACAAGCAGATCATGGCCGAGAAGGAAGCCACCATCAAGAAGTTCACTGACATCATGCAAAAGTGAATTAGGCAGTGGCAAGTGTCAGGATCGAGGGGGTAAGCAAGGGCTACGCTGGGCGCTCCGTCCTCTCCAGCCTGTCGCTTGAGATTGAGGATGGCGAGTGCTTTACGCTGCTGGGTCCCTCGGGTTGCGGCAAGACCGTCCTGATGCGCCTGATCGCCGGCTTCGAGTCACCCGACAGCGGCAGTATCGCCATTGGCAGTGAAGTGGTTGCCACCGCCTTGACTGCGCAATCCTTGCCGCCAGACAAGCGCGGGCTGGGCATGGTTTTCCAGGACTACGCGGTCTGGCCGCATATGAGCGTCTTTGACAACGTGTCTTACCCGCTCAAATTGGCGCAGACAGCGGGCGCCGCCCTGCAGGAGCGCAGCCGCCGCGCGATTGACCTGGTTGGCTTGAGTGGCCTGGAGGCGCGCCTGCCGTCCCAACTGTCCGGTGGCCAGCAGCAACGCGTGGCCTTGGCGCGGGCGCTGGTGTCCGAGCCGCGCTTGCTGTTGCTCGATGAGCCGCTGAGCAACCTCGATGCCAATCTGCGGGAAGAAATGCGCTTTGAGATCAAGGCCTTGCAACGCAAGCTCGGAATCACGATCCTCTACGTGACGCACGACCAGGAGATTGCGCTGGGAATTTCTGACCGCCTGGCAGTGATGGATGACCAAGGCGTGCTGCGGCAGATCGGTGCGCCGCAAGAGGTTTATGAGCACCCGGCAGACGATTTTGTTTTTCGCTTCCTGGGCATCGCCAATTTTCTGCCGGTCCGACGCGATGGCGCCGCGTTCTATATCGGTGGCTCCAATGCAGCCTGGGTTGGGCCTGCGCCGGACAAGCTGGCCGACCAGTTCAGCGCCGGCTTTCGCCCCAGCGATGTGCTGCTCTCGCGCAGCGGCACCGGCTTGCCGGGCATCGTCCGGCGTGCCAGTTTCCTGGGTGCACAGGTGGACTACCTGATTGATATCGCAGGCACCTTGATCCGCGCCGCTCTGCCCAGCCACGAGTGTCTTGAGCGCTGTCTGCTGTTTGTCGAGGGAGATTCGTGTTGCGTCGGTCTGGCAAGCGTCCAGTGGTTTGTTGGCGACATGGCTTCGGGGGCCAGGGTGTAGCTCATGAGCAACACCAGTTCACGTTCGCGTTTCGGCACTTCGCAGATCCTGTTTGGCCTGTCGGTTGGCATTCTGGTGGTCGTTGTCGCCGTTCCCATGTTGCTGATATTTTTCAATGCTTTCTGGGTCGATGGTCACTTCAATCTGGCTGATGTCCTCAAGGTCTTGCGGCACCCGCAGACCTACAAGGCCCTGCTCAATTCGCTGGTTCTGTCGGCAGGTGTGACGGTTACCGGAACGATCGTCGGCACCTTCTTTGCGTGGTTGGTGACACGCACCGACTTGCCGTTCAAAAAGACCATGAAGCTGCTGTTTCTGGTGCCCTTCATGTTGCCGGCCTTCATTGGCGCATTGGCCTGGAAGATGCTGCTGTCGCCGCGCGCCGGTTACATCAACCGCTTCTTCATTGACGTGCTCGGGTTCGACGGTCCGATTTTCGATATCTACACCTACGCTGGCATCATCCTGGTGGAGACCATGTACCTGTTTCCCTTTGTCTTCATCCAGGTCAGTGGCGCGCTGGAGCGCATGGACCCGACGCTGGAAGAGTCGGCGCGAATTTCCGGCGCCGATCTGTTCACGATCACGCGGAGAATCACCATTCCGCTGGTGTTGCCGTCCATCCTGTCGGGCTCGCTGCTGATCATGCTTTACTCGATGGCGCATTTTGGTACCGTCGCTGTGCTGGGGGTGGAGACCGGCATCTACAACATACCGACGCTGATTTACGAAAAGATTCACCAGAGTGCCGGCAGCTTTGATTCGATCCGCTCGGCTACTGTGCTGGCTACCGTTCTGGTTCTCACCGCAGCGCTCATCCTCTGGCTGCAGAACCGCATTCTGAGCAAAGGCCGCTACCAGATCATTGCCGGCAAGAGTTTCCGGCCGACCGAGCTCAAACTTCGCGCCTGGCGTGTCCCGATGTTCATTTTTTGCGTGGCCTACATTGCCTTCACGATCGTGTTGCCAACAGTCACCATCTTTCTGGTCGGGGCGCTCAAGACCTACGGCTTGCCGTTTACCGCTGTGAACCTCACGTGGGCGAACTACCACCACATCCTGTTCGAGTGGGATCTGACGCGTGACGCGATCTGGAACAGTGTGACCTTGGGTTTTTCGGCGGCGTTGATCACCATGTTTGCTGGCGTCATCATCTCCTACGTCATCGTCAAGATGAAAGTGCGCGGCAAGGGCATGCTGGAGTTTCTTGGCATGCTGCCGTTTTCGGTGCCGGGCTCGGTGATTGCGCTGGGCGTGATCCTGGCCTGGAGCGGCAAGTTTGGCGTCAACCTGTACAACACCGTGTGGATCATTCTGCTGGCCTATATTGCGCGCTACATGGCGTTTTCCCTGAAGGCCAATTCCGCCGCGCTGGAGCAGGTTCACGATTCGCTGGTCGAGGCGGCGCGGGCCTCTGGTGCCACCGTCTGGCAGGCGCTGAAAGACATTGTCATTCCGCTGGTGCGCCCGGGCATGGTGGCGGCCTTCTTCCTGATCTTCTTGCCGGCCTTGCGAGAACTTACCGTGTCGGTGCTGCTGTACGGACCGACGACGCGCACCATCGGCGTGGCGATCTACACCCTGAATGAAGACGGCGAGACCGTATACTCCGCGGCGCTGGCTGGTGTCGCATTGATCATCATTGTGCTTGGTGAAGTGCTGATCAAGCGCCTGGTCTCTGGCAAGAACAATTCCTGATGAGGGCGCGCTCATGGCTTATATAGAACTCAGGAACGTCAGCAAACGCTTTGGCAGCGTGGCCGCGGTGGACCGCCTGAATCTGGATATTGCCAAAGGCGAGTGCGTTGCCATGCTGGGCCCATCGGGTTGCGGCAAGACCACAACCCTGCGCATGGTGGCCGGCTTCGATGATCTCGATGAGGGTGAAATCCGGGTCGGTGACAAACTGCTGTCTTCAAGCCAGAAGAAGTATTACCTGCCGCCAGAGAAGCGCAATTTCGGTATGGTGTTTCAGGCCTTTGCAGTTTGGCCGCACCTGTCGGTGTTCGAAAACGTGGCCTTTCCCTTGCGCGTGCGCAAGCTGCCCGACGCTGAAGTCACGGAGCGCACTGAAGAGGCACTGCGACACACCAATCTGCTGGCGGCGGCGCAGGGCAGTCCCGATGATCTCTCGGGCGGCGGCAAACAGCGTGTCGCACTCGCGCGTGCGCTGGTGATCCGGCCTGACGTCATGTTGCTCGATGAGCCGCTATCCAGCCTGGACCCGCATTTCCGCGAGGAGATGCGATTTGAGATCAAGGACTTGCAGCGGCGCTTCGGCTTTTCCATTTTGTACGTGACGCACGATCAGTCGGAGGCCATGGCCTTGTCGGATCGCATTCTGGTGATGCGCTCCGGGGTCGTTCAGCAAGTCGGCACGCCGCTGGATGTGTACGGCTCACCGGCGAACCGCTTTGTCTTCGAGTTCATTGGGCTGTCGAGCTTTTTGCAGGCCGGACTGAGTTCTTCGGGCATGCAGATCGAGGGCGTGACGTATCCCTGGCCTGCGGGTCTGAAGCCTCCTGAGGAACTTCTTGCCGGTGCTGCCGCTCTGCTGGCGGCGCGACCGACCGAAATCGACTTTGTCAGCGAGGGCGGCGTGCGTGGCAAGGTGTTGCAGAAAGCCTATCTGGGTGAAACCATTGATTACCGGATTATGGTAGGGCAAACCGAGCTCAGGGTGCAAAAGACCCGTCACGTTGCTGGCCCCGCTATCGGTGAACATTGCGGTTTAAACTTCACGCGGCCGCACTGGTATGCGCTGGACTGAGAGAAGAACCGGAACTTGGACCCATGACCATTGAATTTGTGCTCAACGGCACCGCTTGCCGCGTTGAAGCGCGCCCCGATGAGAGACTGCTGGAAACGCTGCGCGAGCGCTGCGGTGTGACTTCGCTCAAGGACGGTTGCAGTCCGCAGGGGCAATGTGGCTGTTGTGTTGCGCTGGTCGATGGCTTGCCGAAGACGACTTGCGCCATGCCGACCAAGGTGGCCCACGGCAAGACCATCATGACAATCGACGGCTTGCCGGCCGACGAGCGCAAGCAGATTGCAGACTGCTTTGCAGCGACTGCCGGGCTGCAGTGCGGCTTTTGCATTCCGGGCATCGTGTTGCGCGCCAAGGCGCTCACCGACCGCGATCCACACCCGACGCGTGAGCTGATCGCGCGCTCACTGGACCTGCATCTTTGCCGTTGTACGGGTTACGTCAAGATCATTGATGCCATCGAAATGCTGGCTGCTGCCAAGCGCGGTGGCGCCATTCCGCCGCCCTGCACCGACGGCCGGGTTGGCCAGCCGCTTGAACGCATTGGCAGCGTGCCTACGGTGCTTGGCGAGCGTCCCTTTGTTGACGATATCAAGGTCGACGGCATGTTGCACGGCGCGCTGGCCTTGTCGGCGTATCCGCGTGCCCGCGTGTTGAACATCGACACCTCCCGGGCACGAGCCCTGCCGGGCGTGCACAGCGTGGTGACGGCCGCCGATGTTCCGGGCGAGCGTTGGTACGGCCTGCTTTACAACGACTGGCCTGGTTTCGTGGCCGTTGGCGAGGAGGTGCGCTGTGTCGGTGACGTGCTGGCGGCGGTCGCCGCTGTCGACCGCCACACTGCGCGCGAGGCAGCCAAACTGGTCGAAGTGCGCTACGAGGTGTTGTCACCGGTGCTTGACCCGCAGGCTGCGCTGCAGGCGGATGCGCCGCGCGTCAACCCGCAGCACGCCAATTTGCTCGACTGTGTGGTGCTGCGGCGTGGCGATGCGGACGCAGCATTTGCAACAAGTGCACACGTGGTCAGCGGCAGATGGACCACGCAGCGCATCGAGCATCTGTTTCTGGAGCCGGAAAGCGCGCTGGCCGAACCTGTTGCGGGCGGCGGTTTGCGTTTGCGCACCCAGGGCCAGGGCATTTTTGATGACCGTCGGCAGGTGGCGCGTTTTCTGGGCTTGGAAGAATCACGGATTTACGTCGAACTGGTGCCCAACGGCGGCGCTTTTGGTGGCAAGGAAGACATGTCGGTGCAGGCGCAGACGGCCCTGCTTGCACATGTCACGGGACGACCAGTCAAGATCACGCTGAGTCGGGAAGAGTCGATCCGCATGCACCCCAAGCGGCACCCGATCACCATGGATTACACAGTGGGGTGCGACGAGCAGGGGCGGCTCACAGCGGTGAAGGCGCGCATGCTCGGCGACTCCGGTGCCTACGCTTCGGTCGGCGGCAAGGTGCTGGAGCGGGCCGCAGGGCATGCCTGTGGTCCGTACCGGGTCCCTGTAGTCGACGTCGAATCACGCGCCGTCTATACGAACAACCCGCCGTGCGGCGCCATGCGCGGCTTTGGTGCCAATCAGGCGCACTTTGCGATGGAGGGCTGTCTGGATTTGTTGGCGCAAAAGGCCGGTCTGGACCGCTGGGAGATCCGCTGGCGCAATGCGCTGTCGGTTGGCGACCTGTTTTCCACCGGCCAACTGATGGACAAGGCGGTCGGCATCCGCAAGACGCTGCAAGCGATGAAGCCACATTACGACGCCGCCCTGCGCAGCGGACGAGCCATTGGCATTGCCTGCGGTATCAAGAATAGCGGCATCGGCAATGGTGTGGTGGAACTGGGCAAGGCGCGCCTTGTGGTAGAGCCCGACGGCACGATTTCGCTGTACAACGGATTCACCGAAATGGGCCAGGGTCTGCTGACGGTGCTTGTGCAGTTTGCGGTGGAAGTCACCGGACTGCCAGCCGGCGTCTTCGTGCCCAAGGTGAACTCAACTTTCGACCTGCAATGCAGTCAGACCACCGGTTCGCGCGGGACGCTGCTCAGTGGGCGCGCCGTGCTTGCTGCGGCCGCCAAACTCAGGGCCGATCTGGACGCGGGGCACATGCTGGCAGAACTTGTGGGCCGGGTCTACGCCGGCGACATCGTGATCGACGACACCACGGTACTGGGCGCCGAGGTTGACAAGGTCAAAACACACACCACGTTCAGCTATGCAACACAGCTTGTGGTGCTGGACGAGGCGGGCCGTGTGGATCGTGTGGTGGCGGTGCACGACGCGGGTCGCGTGGTCAATCCGGCACTGTGCTCCGGCCAGATCGAGGGTGCAGTTCACATGGGACTCGGTTACGCATTGACCGAAGAACTGGAGTGCGTGAATGGCATGCCGGTGACCTTCAAACTCAAGGAAATCGGCGTGCTGCGGGCGCGCGATATGCCGACGGTGGAGGTCATACTGGTAGAAGAACCCGAGCCCGAAGGGCCGCTCGGCGCCAAGGGCGTTGGCGAGATTGGCTTGGTCCCGACCGCAGCAGCAGTTGCCTCCGCCCTGGAGGCGTTTGACGGGATTCGCCGCACCACGCTGCCGATGCGGGATTCTCCGGCGGCACGGGCCATGAGTGTGGGCTTGCGCGCCAAGGTCAAATGAGCGGCTGTGTCAATGCGCATACCCACCTGTACTCCGGGCTGGCGCCGTTTGGCATGCCAGAGCCAGTACCGGCACCAAAGGACTTTGTGCAGATCCTGGAGCGGGTCTGGTGGAAGCTCGACCGCGCGCTTGATGCAGAGTCCCTGCGGCTGTCAGCCCAGTGGTACGTGACCGAGGCGCGTCGCCTGGGCACGATCGGCCTGATCGATCACCATGAATCACCGAACCTGATTGAAGGCTCGCTCGACATCCTGGCCGACGCCTGTCAGGCCGCCGGTATGCCGGCCGTGCTTTGCTACGGTGCAACCGAGCGCAACGGCGGACGCGAGGAGGCCCGGCGCGGCCTGGCTGAGTGCCGCCGTTTCATCGAGAACAACACGCGTCCTCTGGTGCGCGGCGTGGTGGGCTTGCATGCCTCCTTTACCGTGTCGGACGTAACGCTGCGCGAGGCGGCTGCCTTGTGCCGCGATTTGCACACCGTGATGCATGTACATGTCGCCGAGGATATGGCCGATGTGGCGGATGCGCAGCGGCGCGGCTGGGTCGGCCCGCTGGAGCGACTCGTTGAACTCGGCGCGCTGCCGTTGGGTTCCATCATCGCGCACGGAGTTCACTTCGATGCCTCACAGGTTCGTCACTGCGAGCAAATGGGATGCTGGCTGGTGCAAAACCCGCGTTCCAATCGTGGCAACAGGGTTGGCTATCCGGCGGCGTTGCGTGAGAGCCAGCACGTGGCGCTGGGCAGCGATGGTTATCCGTCTGACATGCAGGCAGAACACCTGGCACTGCTGGAGGATGCACCACGCTACGGTGATTCTCTCGAAGCAGCGTCGCAGCGTTCGGCCGCCAGTCACGCGCTGTTGGCTGAGCGCTTTGGCGGCAGCGTGCCAGCGGTCGGCGCGAGCGTCCGACTGGATATGGACGCCCTTCGCTCCGAGGCCGCGATCCAGGCATTGCGGCTATGGGAACGCATGGCCAAGCTTTGAACGGGGCGCCTGCTAATTGCTCGTCATCGAGACCAGCAGCAATCCCGGGTCATCGCGAGGCCGCAGGCCGTGGCGATCCATGGCTTCGGACTGCATGGATTGCCGCGCTTCGCTCGC
>CAIYMN010000270.1 GCA_903927295.1 uncultured beta proteobacterium
CCGGCCAGCGCTGAGGCGTACGAGCGGCCTCAGGGCTTGCCAGCCGCTGCTGCGGCAATGCCCTGGGTGACCAGTTCGATCATGCGCTGGTAACCCGCTTCGTTGGGGTGAACGCCGTCTTCCGAGTAGACCCGCTTCAGGCCCTTGTTCTCATCGACCATGGGCGTGTAGTAGTCCACATAAACCAGACGTTGGCGCCGCGCGTAATCCTTGAGCCGATCGTTGAGCGCAGCAATCGTGTCGGCGGGTTGGATCTGCGGATTCCAGTAGAAGCGATTGGCCGGCAACACCGCACACAGGACGACCTTGATGCCATGCACCTGCGCCAGTTCAACCATGGACGCGATATTGCCGGCAATCATGTCCTCGCTTGCCGGTCCCGTGTTGCCGGCGACATCGTTGGTGCCGGCCAGAATCACAACGGCTGCGGGTTGCAGGTCGATCACGTCGGCGCGAAAGCGCAGCAGCATCTGCGGCGTGGTCTGGCCGCTGATGCCCCGGTTCAGAACTGACTTGCTCCAGAAGGATGGCGTCCAGAATTCAGTAATCGAGTCGCCCATGAAGACGATGCGCCCGGCGTCAAGCGGCGCCGCCGCAAGCTGCGCGTTGGCACTGCGATAGGCTCCCAGGTTAGCCCAGTCCTGCTGCGCATCCGCTGCCTGAACCGCCAGCGCCGAGCCCAGCAAGGCCATCGACAGCAGCGCGCCACAGCCGGTTTTCTGCACCATTTCCATCATCAAAGACTCCTGTTGTTTTGCGCCACGCGCGCGTCACCGGCCTGACTCCTGCGCCGGGTCTGTGATCGACGCTTGTCCGGTTTCCATGCGTCCGGCAAAACGGCGGCTAAAGAGCGGCAACTCCGCCACGCGCAACGTGAAGTCGTACCAGCAGCCGCTGGGTCTGATCGAGCAGCGGTGCAGAACCTGCGATTGCGCTGCGACCGCGTAGCGCACAGGCCCAGCGTCATAGTAGGCATTGGCCTTGAGTTCGAAGGTGCAGGCCACAGTTCCGCTGTTGTGCAGTCGCACCGTCAATTCAGCTGTGACCGGGTCAAACCCGAGTTCTATTTCTGGCATCGGTGCCTGAACCTGCGGCGTCAGTTGCCCCGTGAAATGCCGGTGAAAGCCGTTCGGGCCGAGCAGCCACAGGTCATAGCCGGTGTCAGCCCTTGAAATCGGCCACAGGCCGCTCAAAACTTTGCCGGGCTCCACCGTGTAGCGTCGTGGCATCTGCGCCAGATGGTGTTGGTCATAGACGTGAAATACCGCTGCCGCAGCACCGGTGTTGACAAACTCCAGTGTCAGCGACTGCGCCGCAGGCCGACAAAGACTGTTGACCTCAAGCCGATACGGCAAGGCGCGCGAGGGACGTGTGCCCGGCGTCTGGCGCGGCGCCACCGGCGCTATCGGGATGACAGGCAGGGTACGCGATGGCAAGGTGTGTGCGCGCGCTGCCAGTGCCGCTGTCGCTGGCAGTTGGGGCAAGGGCGAGCGATTGGGGCGGGAGAAGTCCAGCGCGCTGGTCAGATCGCCGCAAACGGCACGACGCCAGGCCGAAATATTGGGCTCCATGACACCAAAGCGTCGCTCCATGAAACGGATCACTGACGTGTGGTCAAAGACCTGCGAGTTCACCCAGCCGCCACGGCTCCAGGGTGAAATCACGAGCATCGGCACACGCGGGCCGAGTCCGTAGGGTTGATGCAGCAGCGCCTTGTCCTGCGCGCTGCTGCGGTAGCTGACCAGGTGCTCGTGGTACTCGCCACGCGTATCGACGCTCGAATCACCCGCCAGTTGGCGCTGCGCCGGGTCCGGGTGCCAGGCCACATACGAGGGGACAGCGGGCGGCGGAACATGATCAAAAAAGCCGTCGTTCTCGTCATAGTTGAGGATCAGCACCGTGCGACTCCAGACCTCGGGGTTGGCGGTGAGCGCCTCCAGCACGCGCGCCGTGTAGTGCGCACCCTGCGCCGGACTTGACGCGGCGGGATGCTCCGAGTCCAGTTCGCTGGCAACGATCCAGCTGATCTGGGGCAGCGCATTGGCCAGCACGTCGGCCTTGAGCTGATCGAGGTTGCGGGTGCTGCAGGCGCGCGACCTGAATTCCTCCGAGGAACCGGGCACACCCGCATAAGCATCCCGAAAGACCTTGAAAAACGCCAGCGGGTTGTCGTCGTAATTGTCGTCAAGGGTCTGGTAAACCTGCCAGCTGATGCCGGCCTCCTGCAGGCGCTCGGGGTAGGTGGTCCAGGTGTAGCTGTCGCGCCCGTTCTGCGGTACCAGCGTGGCAATGTCGTTGAAGGTGGCAGGCCCCGCGCCCTGCGCGTGCGGATCGTTGGTGCCGGTCCACAGGAACAGCCGGTTCGGCGTCGTGCCGCCCTGGAACGAACAGTGGTAAGCGTCGCACAGCGTGAAGGCATTGGCCAGCGCATAGTGGAACGGAATATCGGTCTGCGTAAAGTAACCCATGGAATGGGCGCCTTTGGCCTGCGTCCACTGGTTCAGCTTGCCGTTGGCCCAGGCCTGCTGGGCATCAGGCCAGGTGTGCGCCGCACCCTCGCAGCGCATCAGGGCAAAGTTGGCTTGCGTGTCCAGATGAAAGGGCCGCACCGTACTGCCGCCCGCAACCGGAATGGCAAAGCGGTCAGCGAACCCGCGCACGCCGCTGCAACTGCCGAAATAGTGGTCAAACGACCGGTTCTCCTGCGTCAACACCACGATGTGCGCCACGTCCTGCAGGGTACCGGTGCGCTTGTCGGCATCGATCGCCAGCGCCTTGCGAATCGCCGGCGGAAACATCGACAACGCAGCGCCAGCGCCCAGCGTGCGCGCACCGGTGTGTAGAAAGTGACGACGCTCCATGAAAGGTCAGTCCAAGGCTGGTGCCCCTCAGGGCTGTCCGGTCCAGACAAAGGTGGCAACGCTTGCAGCCGGCATGCTGTGCTCAAAACTTTGGCCGGCCGACGTGACGGTGAAGCGGCGCTCGGCAGCAGCCGAATTCACCGCGATCAGGGCAATCGAGTTGTCATCCGGGTTCTGGAATGCCACGGTTTGCACTCCATCCAAACCGGTCGATGACTCGATGCGGAAGGCCCCCGGACGCACAAAGCGGCTGATATGCGCCAGCGCGTAGTAGTCGAAATTACGCGTCACAGCGCCGGTCACGGAGTTGATGGTCACCACGCCACGGCAATCGTTGCAGCCGCCGCGGTGCGGTCCATGGTTTTCGTCCAGCGCAATATTCCACAGCAAGACGCCTTTGGCCCAGCCGCGGGTGGTGCCAATGATCAGGTTGCGCATGTACCAGGGCAGGGTTTCCTGCCAGTGCGGCTTCCAGTCGCCGCCCGAACACTCCGTAAAGTAGGTTTCCTTGTCAGGGTATGCATCGTGCACCAGCGTCTGCGCCGCCACGTCGCCGGCATAGCAGTGCCAGGCAACGCCAGCCACGTAGGGACGGGCTTTCGGGTCGGCCAGCACCTGCAAAGGGGCCTGCGCTTCGTCCCAGTTGTGATCCCAGTCGAGAATCCGAACCGGTTTCGCCCGCCTGGCCAGCAAGGGTCCCAGGTTCTCGGCAATCAAGCGGGCACGCATGCTCGGCTCCAGCCGCATGCCTGGATAGTCAAGCGGCTCAAAATGGGGTTCGTTTTGCAGCGTCAATGCAAACATCGGCACACCCTCGGCCTCCATGGCATTGACAAACTTCTCGAGGTAGCCGGCAAATGCAGCGTAGGCCTCGGGGCGCAACGTGCCTTTCATCAGGCTGTCGTTGCTCTTCATCCAGGCCGGCGCACTCCAGGGGCTTGCCATGACACGCAATTTTGGGTTGATCGCCTGGGCCCTCTTGAGCACCGGCAAGACGTCGGAGCGCATCGGGTCAATGGAAAATCTTGCCAGCGGGTAGTCCGTCTGACCCAGCGGCACATCATCGAGTGAATAGTGCTGCAGCGAAAAATCAGACGCGCCAATCGTGAGCCGGGTAAAGCTCAAACCGATCCCCGGCGCCTTGCCGAACAGGTCCTGAAGCAGTGACTCACGTTGCGACGCACTCATCCGGTTCTGGATCAACCAGGCCGAGGCGTCAGTGATGTTGGCGCCAAAACCCACAATCTCCTGGTAACGCCTGGCGGGATTCACTGCAATATTGAGGGGCAGTACCGCGCTGCCAGCCGCAAAGCTGTTGCCCGCCTGGAGCGCGAGAAGTTGGGACTGGTCGGTCAGGGTGACCCAGGTCTGGACCGGCGCACCGTGCGCGGTGTTGGCGCCGGACTGTGCCTGCCCGACACCGGCAAAACCCAACAGGAAGAACCCCAGCGCCACCGGCGCCAAAGCGCACGACTTCAGCCATTGCATCATCACTTCACCTTTGCACGTCATTCAACGCCAACCTGTCACCGAGCGCGTTCGTCACAGGCGCTGTTCCGAGATTCGGTCAAACAGGGAAATCCGGCCCAGGTCCAGCGTGAAGTGGACACGCTCATCGACGCCAAATGTCGGCGCGCCAGACACCACGCTGGACAGCAGATTGCCGTCAAATTCGAGCCACACTACGTGGTGATTTCCCATCGGTTCAATCAGGGAGACCGTGGCTGCAAATTCCCCACCCGCATGAATCAGCACGTTCTCGGGACGAATCCCCAGAACAACGTCGCGCGCCTGAAGCGCCGCGGCGCGCCAGGCATAGGGTGTCACATCGAGCGCCAAGCCTTTCGATTCGAACCGAACCGAATCCGCCGCAAGCTGGAGTTGACCTTGCACAAAATTCATGGCCGGTGCGCCGAGAAATCCCGCCACAAACAGATTCTCGGGTTGTTCATAGACTTCAGAGGGCACGCCAATCTGCTGGATCTTGCCAGCGTACATGACCACGATGCGCGTAGCCAGCGTCATGGCTTCGACCTGATCATGCGTTACGTAGATCATGGTCGAACGCAAATTCTTGTGCAGCAGCTTGAGCTCACGCCGCAGTTCGGCACGCAGCTTGGCGTCCAGATTGGACAAGGGTTCATCGAACAGGAAGACGTCCGCCTCGCGCACCAGTGCCCGGCCGATGGCCACGCGCTGGCGCTGACCGCCCGAGAGCTGCGATGGCTTGCGATGAAGCAGCGGTTCCAGGTGCAGCATTTCGGCTGCGCGCTTCACCCGCCGTTCAATCTCAGCCTTCGGCTTGCCGCTGATACGCAAGCCAAACGACATATTGCGCTCCACCGTCATGGTCGGGTACAGCGCATAGGACTGAAACACCATGCCGATATGGCGGTCCGTCGGATCGGCCCAGGTCATGTCCTCCCCGCCGATTTCGATGCGCCCGCCGCTCACGTCGATCAGACCGGCAATGCTGTGCAGCAAGGTCGACTTGCCGCATCCGGAAGGCCCGAGCAGCACCAGAAACTCGCTCTCGAGGACGTCGAGGTTGAGGTCCTTGATGACTTCGTTGGCACCAAAGCGGATGCAAAGATTGTGGATACTGACACTGGCCATGGCCTACCCCTTTACCGCACCGGCGGCGATACCGCGCACAAACCAGCGTCCCGAGAAAAAATAGATGGCCAGCGGCACCATCGAGGTCAGGATGGTGGCTGCCATGTTGACGTTGTAGAGCCGCTCACCCGTGGTGGTGTTGATGACATTGTTGAGTTGCACCGTCATCGGCAGGTTGTCACGCCCTGCAAACACCAGACCGAGAATGTAGTCGTTCCAGACGCCCGTGACCTGCATGATCGCCGCCACGATGATCATGGGGGTGGACATCGGCAGCATCAGCTGTGCGAAGATGCGCCAGAAGCCACCGCCGTCGATGCGTGCCGCCTTGAACAGTTCCTGCGGAATGGAGAGGTAATAGTTGCGAAACAGCAGCGTCATCACCGGCATGCTGAAGATGATGTGAACCGTCACGATGCCCGGCAACGAGCTGAACAGCCCGATGCCCGCCAGGATGCGCACCAGCGGATACATCATGACTTGCACCGGGATGAAGGCACCCATCATCAGAATGGCAAACAAGGCCTGCGATCCGCGCGGCTTCCAGAACGACAGCGCATAGCCGTTAAGCGCACCAAGCAGGATTGGCAGCACCGTGCTCGGAATCACGATCAGCACGGAGTTCCAGAAGCCGCCACGGATGCCGTTGCAATTGACGCCAGTGCAGGCCTGCGACCAGGCGATCGTCCAGGGCTCCAGCGTGACGCTCAGCGGCAAGGCGAAGATGTTGCCGAGCCGGATTTCATCCATGGTCTTGAACGACGTGACCAGCATGATGTACAGGGGCAGCAGGAAGAACAGCGCCGCCGTCAGCAGGAAGGCGTAGATACCAATGCGCGCTGGTGTCAGTCTGCCCCCCCCGCGGGCGCGAGCTTGCCTGGGGCGGCCCGGCGCGGCGCTCATCCCCGCTCCTCGCGGCGACGGGCGCGGCTGCGCGCGTACAGAAAAGGCGCCACCAGCGCCAGCACGGTCAGCAGCAACACCATCGATCCGGCTGATGCCAGGGCGATGTTGGCGCGGCCAAACAAGTGGTCCATGATGAACTTGGCCGGCACTTCGCTGGCCGTGCCAGGTCCGCCCTGGGTCATGGAGACGACCGAGTCGAACAGCTTGATGACGGCAGTGAACAGCAGCACGAACACGGTGGCGACCGACGGTGCCAGCATGGGCAGCACGATGGAGACATAGACGCGCCAGGTCGGGATACCGTCGATGCGGGCAGCCTTCCAGATTTCTTCATCGATGCCGCGCAGGCCCGCCAGCAGCATCGCCATCACCAGACCGGAAGCCTGCCAGACGGTGGCGATGACGATGGTGTACATGACCATGTCCTGATCGATGATCCAGTCGAAAGTGAAGTCCTGCCAACCCAGTTGCCGCAGCGCCTGCTGGATGCCGTTGCCGGGGTTGAGCATCCATTGCCAGACCAGCCCGGTGGCGACAAACGACATGGCGTAGGGATACAGAAACACCGTGCGCAAGGCACCCTCTGCCATCACTTTCTGGTCAATGAAGACCGCCAGCAGAAAACCCAGCAGCATGCAGATGGCAATGAACAGCACGCCGTAGAGCGCCAGGTTTTCCAGCGACAGCAGCCAGCGGTCGTTGTTGAACAGGCGTTCGTACTGCGCAAGACCGACGTACTCGTCCGACGGGAAGGTGCGTGAATTGGTCAGCGACACCTTGAGCGACCAGAGCACGGTACCCAGGTAGGCCACCAGCACGGTCAGCGCCATCGGCAGCAGCGCTGCCCACGACACTAGCTGGCGCAACAAGTGGAGGAGCCGGGCTTTCATGACACTGCCGACCGCTTAGCGTTTAAGCGCGGCCAGGATGTCTTTCTGCACTTTTTCGACCGGAACGTTCTTGTTCCAGTACGCCGTCAGAATGTCCGACAGGGAACCATTCTGGTCCGGGTTCAGATACACCTCGCCATTGCCGAGTTGTCGCGACTTGTCCTTCATGATGGTCAGGCCCTGCTGGGCGCAGATGTCAAGACGGGACGAATCGACGTCGGTGCGCACGGGGATCGAGCCCTTCTTGTTGCTGAACTCGACCTGCACTGCAGGCGACAGCATCACGCTGGCCAGCAGCTTTTGTGCCTTGATCGCCTCGGCATCGCTGGTCTTGGGAAAGACGAAGACGTCGCCCTGAATCACGTAGGGCGAACGTGCACCAAAACCGGCGATGCAGCCGTAGTCCTTCCCCGGCGCCTGGTTGGCCAGGGCGAACTCACCCTTGGCCCAGTCCCCCATGATTTGCATGCCGGCCTTGCCGGTAATCAGCAGGGCCGTGGCGTCATTCCAGTTGCGCCCCGGTGCGCCCTTGTCCACATAGGATTGCAGACGCTTGTAACTGGTCAACACTTTGCGGAAGGCATCGCCCTGAATCGCCGCCGGGTCGCGATCGCGCATGACCTTGAGGTAAAGCTCGGTGCCGCCCACATTCGCCAGCATCGCCGTGAAGACGATGTTCTCCTGCCAAGGCTGGCCGCCATGCGCCAGGGGAATCAGTCCGGCGGCCTTGAGCTTGTCCAGGGCAGCGAACATTTCATCCATGTTTTTGGGTTCGGCGGTGATGCCGGCCTTCTTGAAGGCAGACTTGGAATACCAGATCCAGGTCGGCATGTGGATGTTGACCGGCGCAGCGTAGAAGTGGCCCTTGACCCGCACTACGTTGAGCACGGTTTCCGGCAGGAACTTGTCCCAGCCATCGCGCAGCGCAATCTCGTCCACGTTGTTGAGCATGCCCTGCTCGACGATGTCCAGGAATTGCTTGGACGTATTGAACTGGGCTGCCGTCGGCGGGTTGCCGCCGATGATGCGGTTGATCGCCACCGAACGCGCCTGCTCGCCCAGCGCGATGGCGGTGTCGACCCAGACGCCACCGGCCGCCGTATAGGCCTGCGAAAACTGCTTCACGGCGGCCGACTCGCCGCCCGATGTCCACCAGTGAATCACTTCTGCCTTGGGACCGGCAGCATGCGCCAGCGCACCGAGTCCCATGAACAGCGCCAGCGTTAATAGTTTGAGCTTCATCGTTCACCTCTCAAGAATGACCGGTACCATTTCCCGCTGAGCTTGAGCCGGCGTTGCTGCGTGTGGAAATCCACATGCGTCAGGCCAAAGCGTCGAAGGTAGCCCTCCGCCCACTCGAAGTTGTCGAGCAGACTCCACGCAAAATAGCCCTTGACCGGGATTCCCTTGGTAACAATCTCCCGCAGCGCCAGCAGGTGACGCTCCAGGTAGCGCCGCCGCTCGATGTCGTCAATCTCGCCATTGGACGACACCACATCTTCGTAACTTGATCCATTTTCGGTCAGGTAGATCACAGGCGGCTGGTAGTCCGTCGCGACGCGGCTGAGCAGCGCGACCATGCCGTCCGGCGAGACCTCCCAGCCAAAAGCGGTGCGCTCCACATTGGGAGACTCCATCACCCGTGTCTCCATCACGCCCAAGCCCGGCGCATCGGCAACGACTTCGGGGAAATAGTAGTTGATTCCCAAAAAGTCGGTCGGCGTGGCAATGACTTGCAGATCACCCTCGTGCACGATGGGCGCCTTGTCACCCAGAAGGTTCCAGATGTCTGACGGATAGCCGCGGCCGTGCAGGGGATCAAGAAACCAGCGGTTGCGCAAGCCATCGTGGCGCCGGGTTGCAGCCACATCCCTGGCACTGTCCGAAGCCGCGTAAAGTGGGTGCAGGCTCAGCGCGGCGCCGACTTCGGCGGCCGCCACATTGCGCCGGATGACGGGTATCACCAGCCCATGCGACACCATGACGTTATGGCAAACCTGTAGCGCTGTCTGGAAGTTTTTCAAGCCCGGTGCGTGTACGCCTTCATGGTTGCCGATAAAGGCAGTACACCAGGGCTCGTTGTGCGTGATCCAGTGTTTGATGCGGTCACCCAGATGGCGGCTCACGACGTCGGTGTACTCGACAAAGGCCGCGACGGTATCCCGATTGGCCCATCCACCCTGATCCTGCAAAGCCTGCGGCAAGTCCCAGTGGTACAGCGTGACCCAGGGTTCCAGCCCACGCTCGAGCATGCCATCCACCAGGCGCGAATAAAAGTCCAGACCCCTCTGATTTGGAATACGGCCACGCCCCTCTGGAAAGATCCGGGGCCAGGCGATGGAAAAGCGGTAGGCATTGGTGCCCAGACTGGCAGCCATATCCAGATCCTGAGGCCAACGGTGGTAGTGGTCACAGGCCACAGCGCCGCTGGAGGCATCGCGGATATGACCGGGCGCAGCACAGAAACGATCCCAGATCGATTCACCGCGACCATCTTCCAGAACGGCGCCTTCGATCTGGTAAGACGACGTGGAACAACCCCATCGAAAGTCAGCGCCGAAGTCACTTCGTTTGAGAAGCGGTAGATCGTTGGTTCTTGTATTCGTCATGTTTCAATTGCTGCAATTACCGATCATGTGGAAAGGTTTCCAATTGTAGGCACAAGGAATGCCAAACCACATTCGTAGCTACCCTTAGTTCGAGTCTTTAAATCTTCGCGCGCGCACGGGCTTTTCGTGCAGTGGCTTTGAACTGATCTGCGCCCGGTGCCATGACAACCGATGCGCGCCAGGTCACACTGACCGGAAATTTCCGCTTCACCATTAGCGTCTCGCCATAGCATTGGTTGAGCAACCATCGCAAGCCATTGAGGGTGATCTGGCGCCAGGGAATGTGCACTGAAGTCAGCTGGGGTGCCGAGTACTCGGCGTTGTGGGTGTCGTCGTAGCCCAGCACCGAAATGGTTCCCG
Source organism: uncultured beta proteobacterium (assembly GCA_903927295.1). Taxonomy (GTDB): domain Bacteria; phylum Pseudomonadota; class Gammaproteobacteria; order Burkholderiales; family Burkholderiaceae_C; genus Rhodoferax. Next base: position 10,243 of record CAIYMN010000270.1, read on the forward strand.
GTACTGAAATTCCGGCTTGCTGAAAGAAGGCCAGCGCCCCCACCGCCATTTCATCGTTGGCACAAAACAGCGCGGTAAATTCATGGCCTGACGAGGCCAGCGAACGTGCCGAAGCCCATCCGCCAGCCGGCGAAAAGTCACTCTCCAGCATCACTACCTGCGCCGGGTCAATGCCTTCACGCTGCAGTTCACGCATGAAACCGTCGATGCGCGCCACGTTGTCGGGTGAAGTGCGTGGCCCTGCAATGACCGCAATCCTGCGATGTTGCATCTTCAGCAAAGCCTGCGCAGCCAATATGCCGCCGCGCTCGTGATCGGCGGGAAAACACTGATCAGCAAACTTCTTGAAATAGTGGTTCAGGAGAACCAGTTTGCCTTGCTTGGGCCCCAGCGCTTCGATGTCCTTTTGCAGTAGCGCATTGCTCATCACGACCAAACCATCGCAACCGCGCTCAATCAGGAAATCGATTCCTTCGATCGCCTGCTGGCGCGTGTCGCCGTCACCGCAACCAAAGGCCACCACCATGTGCCGACCGGTGGTACGCAGTTCGGTGTCGATGGCCCCAAGAATAGGTGTGTAAAACGTCCCCACCAGCATCGGTATGTAAACACCAATCATCTGCGAGGAGCCGGACAGCAGGGTCCGAGCCGCATGCGAGGGCCGAAATTCGAGTTCGGCGATGGCCTCGCGCACTCTCTGTGCAGTGGCCGGGGCGACCGAGCCGTGGCCGCTGACCACGCGCGAGGCGGTCCCGACACCGACGCCAGCGAGTCGCGCTACATCCTTGATCGTGGCCATGTCAACTCCTGTGGTGCACGCACTATAGCGTGGTCGTCAGCCGGCGGCGCAGTTGGCCTTGATATAGTCGGCATGGCTGGGCATGGCGGCCACGCAGCGCTGTGTGACCATCTCGATGTCGCGCATGAATGCGCTCAACTCCTCGGCAGGAATCAAACCCGCCAGCGCGTGCCAGCCTTGCGGTACGAGCCGCTGACCCAGCAAGATCTGAACCCAGCTCGATTCGGCAAATAGCTGGATGAAGAGTTCGCGCAAAATCCGGCCATTGCTGCGAAATAGTTGCAGGCGCTGAGCCAGGGAGTCGGGAATTTCCATCGTCCGGCAGTAATTCCAGAACGGCGAATCGCTTCGTTGCGTGATGTGATAGTGCGTGATGATGAAATCCCGAATCCCTTCGTATTCCAGACGGGTTTCACGGTTGTAATGATCAATATCCGCCTGGGCAAAACCCAGGTCCGGAAAATTGGAAAGAATTCGCATCACTGCCGTCTGGATGAGGTGGATGCTGGTCGATTCGAGTGGTTCCAGAAAGCCGCTCGACAAACCAACGGCCACACAATTCTTCTTCCAGAACGTCTTGCGTCGCCCCGTGATGTATTTGATGAGCAGCGGCTCGGCCAGAGGCTTGCCGTCAAGGTTATTCATCAACACCGAGGCGGCTTCGTCGTCGGAAATATAGGGGCTGCTATAGACATGGCCGTTGCCGATGCGGTGTTGCAGCGGAATACGCCATTGCCAGCCTGCACTGTGCGCCGTTGAGCGCGTCAGTGGAATCAGCGGTTCAACCGATTCACAGGGCACGGCAAGCGCCCGATCGCAGGGCAGCCAGTGCCGCCAATCCTCGTAGCCCGATTCAAGCACTCCCTCAATGAGCATGGCGCGAATGCCCGTGCAATCGATAAAGAAATCACCTTCAATGCGCTCACCGCTCTCCAACACCAGCGCGCGGATGTGGCCGGACTGTGGATGAAGATCGACCGAACCAATCTTGCCCTCCGTGCGCTTGACACCACGGGCCTGCGCGTACTTGCGCAAATAAGCGGCATACAGCCTGGCATCGAAATGGTAGGCGCTGGGCAAGTCCGCCAAAGGCGAGCCCTGCATCTGCGGCTGGGAATTGAGATACTTCGCCGCACGCGGAGCACTGCAGTTCAATGAAAACGCGTCAAGATCGGCGACCTTGCCAGCCGCGCGCTGTCTCAGCCAATATTGGTGAAACGGTACGCCGGAGAGGGGGGAGCCGACCGGACCAAAGCCGTGGGTGTAGCGGTCACCTATCTGTCCCCAGTTGACAAACTCGATGCCGAGCTTGAAGCTGCCCTGGCAGTGCTTCAGGAAGTCGTTCTCGTCGATGCCGAGCAACTCGTTATAAACACGAATATGCGGAATCGTCGCTTCGCCAACGCCAACGATGCCGATTTCGTCCGACTCGACGAGATGAATCCGGCAGTTGTTTCCAAGAACCCGCGAAAAAAGCGCCGCCGTCATCCAGCCCGCCGTGCCCCCGCCGGCAATGACGACATCACGAACATATTGAACCGACATGGAAGTCCTCACAGAAGTGCGTGTATCAACGGGAGTCTGCCATCAAACGTCAGAAGAGAAAAAGCGGCGAACGAAGTCGCCGCTTTTTCTACACCGGGAATCAATCAGTTGAACTTGGGGCTAGAACTTGTAGTTCGCGCCAAACAGCACCTGACGACCGAAGTGATTGACCCACTTCGTGATCATCTGCGAAGCGTTCGGCGTTGGGTTGTTCCCACCGAGTCCGTTGATCGAGGCCATTTGCTGCGTGGCGCTGTCGGTCAGGTTGTTGACCTGGAGCATCAGCGACAGACCCTTCAAGGAACCCTGATCGAAGGCGTACCCCAGTTGCAGGTCACGCACGTTATCCGAATTGATCGTGGTCGTCACGTCCTGAAACACCACGCTGCGATAGGTCGAGGTGAAGGGTGAACGATAACGCTCGCTGATCCGCGCGGAGAACCCATTCTGTTCGTAATACAGCGTCAGGTTGGATGAGTACCCCGACAGGCCCTCGGGAACGACCTTATTGCCATCCTTGTCATAGAGGCTGCTGTCGGCCATGGTTCTGTTGAAAACCACGCCGATGCCGTCGAGCGACTTGCTGAACAGCCCACCGTCGATGGAGGCGGTCAATTCAAGACCGCGAACCGACCCGCCCTCGCCATTGGCCGGTGCCGTGAAGTAACCGTAGGGCGAAATAGGTGTCACACCCGAAGTATTCGGGATGCCCGTAAAGTCACGCAGCACCTGTTGGTTATAGACCCAGGACTGCAGTTTCTTGTAGTAATCTGCGACGGCAACGTAGCTGCGCTTGCCAAAATACTTTTCCAGCGAGAAGTCAAAGGCCGTGGCGCGCCAAGGCTCCAGCGAAGGGTTGCCACCGCCGCCACCTGACCAGGTGGCGTAGTTGGGGCCGGGCGTGGTATTCACGGCGGGGCCACTCATACCAGCGCGCAAGTCGTTGATGTTCGGGCGCGCCATTTGACGACCGGCAGCCACACGCATCACGGTCTGCTCTGGCAAGTCAAAACGCAGATTCATGCTTGGCAGGACATCGTTGTACGACGTGCCACCCGTGACCGCATACAGTTTGGATGGATTGGGGTTGGCTGTGTCGCCCAGGTACACCCAACCTTCGGAGGATTGATCGGTACGCACAAACTGCACACCCACGTTGCCGCTGACCGGCACGCTGCCCATATTGGTATCAATCTTGGCCATGGCATAAGCCGTGCTGACCTTCTCGTGGACGGTCGAATCATCGCCCGCCTTGCCCCAGAAGACTGCCTGCGGAACCAGGACTTTGTTGTCAACCAGGTTTTGCACATTCAGGCGTGGCATGCCAACCAGACCGGCAAAGTCCAGGCTCACCAACCCCAGCACTGCATCGTTGGGAATGGTTGAGGTGTAGCGACCATCACCCTGGATGGTCGTTGGACTCGCGATATTCAGGCGATAACGATTCATCACCACCGATTTGTCGCGTTGGGTGTAATTGAAACCAAAATCTGCTTCGCTGAATATGCCGTCCATTGTGCGTGCGGCCGACACACGGAACGTCTTCATGGTGTCGGTGACATGCGGCAAATTGATGTTGCCGGCAAATCCATTGTCATCACCCACCCAAGTCATGGGGTCACCCAGACGCAGGCTCGAAGGAGCGAAGGAGGTGCCCCCCGCCGGGCTAAGCTGGATCAGATTCCTTCCAACCGGGTCGGCGACGAAGTTATATGCGCCCGAAACCCACTGGCCACTCGCGTAGGGAGCGGAAAAGGTTTCAAGGTATTTCTCGTCTCGGGTATCCTTCGAATAGCTCACGTCACCGGTCAGCTTCCAGTCTTTGTTGAGCTTGTAGGACGTATTCCAGCCGAGCGACGTGATTTCGTCGGTGCGGCTGCTGTTGAAACTTTGCAGTACGGTCTGGCTGTTGTTGCTCGTCCCGCTGGTAACGAAGGTATTGCCGCCAATATCTGTCGTCTTGGCATTGGTCAGGAAAGGCATCGTGGAAGGGCCATTCCACAATCCCCAATTGCTGATTTCAAACTTGAATCCCTGATCTACGGCGTCGAACTTGGAGTAATACAGATCAATCTGGCTATGCAGATCCTTGTTCGGCTTGAACTCCAGAACGGCCATGAGCCCGTCGCGCTTGTTGCTCTTGGAATCGGCCGTAACTTCCATCCCCATCGGCATGAGCGCGTTGCCCCCACCGGTGGCCTTGGGTAGTCCGGCGACCGTGTTTGAACCCCAGTCATTGGCTGGCGCGGCCCAGTCCCACATTTGGCTCTGACGTACTTGGGTTGGTGTGTCGAGATGGGCAAAACCCAGGGCCCAACCAACGGTCTTGTCAGCCGACTGGTCGATATACGACGCGCTGAAGCGCTTGCCATACTGGCTTGCGACACCAGAAATCGCCTCCCCATTGGAGTTGGTCTCACCGCGGACGTTGACGGCGATTTGACGACTGGCGAAAGACAGCGGGCTGACCGTACGCATGTCCACGGTCCCCGCCAAGCCTTGGCCGACCAGGCTGGCCGTTGGCGTCTTGTAGACGACCGCCGAACTGAAGAGCTCGGAGGGGAATTGATCGTATTCGACCGAGCGGTTATCGCCCGAACTGACCATTTCGCGCCCGTTGAGCAGCGTCGTCGCAAATTGTGGCGGCAGACCGCGGATCGAAATCGTCTGCACGCGGCCATCCTGCCCGCGGACACCGGTAACACCCGGCAGACGAGCCAGGGATTCGGCGATCGACACATCTGGCAATTTACCAATGTCTTCGGCCGTGATGGCTTCGACGATGGAATCCGCGTTCCTCTTGGTTTCGATCGACGTTTCGATGGAGTGGCGAAAACCCGAGACGGTTACCGTGTTCAAGGTAACGCCGGTAGTCGCTTGGGCATTCTGAGCGTACACGGAACCACTGGCAGCCAGCAAGGTTGCGCAAGCCGCGGCTACAGGTCCGATACGCATTGCGAAACGTTTCTGGGCGATGCCTTGGTTGCGCTGGGTGGCAGAACTTTTCATTTAGGTAACTCCTGGGTCTAGATCTCGGTCTGTGTCTAATTGGATTCGGTCCACCAGACTGGAAAGGCTTCCATTCCTGATGACAAAAAAATGGAAACGTTTCCATTTCGGCATACTTTAGCACCGCGTAAAGGCCTGTAAAGCTGGTGGAAACCCTAGGAGTCTGGGCGGCAGAAACCAGGGTTGTCACTAACAACGCGATATGAGGTTGGGCGTTAATGGAGGATGAGCACCAGCTACATTCCATACCAGCCCGATCAGCAGTACCTTTTGCCCTGCGCTTTACAGGAATGGC
>CAIYMN010000271.1 GCA_903927295.1 uncultured beta proteobacterium
GCGAGGAGGTCGGAGGGGTTATGAATTGATCATCAATATGGCCTATCTGAAGGCCAGGCTCGGAAAGTTCGATGAAGCCCAACATCTGTTGATCAAGGCGCGACGCCTTGAGAAGAAACATGAACCACTTACCAAGGCGACTGAAGGGTTGATGTGCTTTGTCCGAAAGGAATTCTCCTTTGGCGATCTTCTGTACAAGGAGGCAATGGAGGAGTTTGCCAAGGTCGGCAATCCGCACATGATGGCGTATTGCAGTCTGTTCATGGCCTTGCATGCCGCGGAATATGGCCATCCGCTGGCTAAAGAGCACATTGCGCTGGCCAATGATCTGATCAAGAAATATCCATCGGCAGACATAAACATCTTTTTGAAGCTGCGCAATGCAGAAGGGTTGGTGCAGCCGGTGGACATTACCGAGAGCGATCCCAGGAACCTCCAGCAAATGGTCTACGACGAACGTACGAATGTCCTGACCATCAAACGCGGAGTACAAACTAGAGATGCCGCCCGTCTGATCAGGCGGTAGAGACAACTATACAGGCGGCACGTAAGAACCTGCGGCTTCATCGCAGCAAACACTCGCTAACTATAATTGAACATTGTTACTGGCAAAGGAGACCGACTCAGGCCATCACGAGACGATCACAACTCAGAAGAGCCTGCCCTTAAGCGGTTAGATGCCTCTGGGTACCGCAGTTGGCAGTGGTTCATGACGCGCGAAGTGCGCCTTTTCGGTTGTGCCTGGCGGGGGGGGATGGCGGCAGTGCCTTGCACGCCACCGAACATGACAATCAAAACTGCCCACCATCTATTGACTGGCGCGCAACTGCACTGTCTTGCACTGATTGCCATGCGCGATCAAACAACCCGTCAGCATTTGGGAAGCGATACCGCTCGGTCACTAGTTCGTCGAGGCCTTCACGACTGACGACCAGCACCTTGTTCTCGTCGGCAGCGGCAACGTCTACTTGAAGCTGCTCCCTCGTCAACGCACTGACGATCACCGGCAATACCTTGAATTGACGAAGGTTTGATGCGTCCAAAGACGAACGTAGCGCCGATGCCCGAGCTACGAGTTTTGACAGTTTGCTCTCCGCTTTCAGCAGCCCAACCGTGCACTCGACCACCATGAAGTCGCCACGGGGGCAAACAGCCACGATGTCGTAAGCATCTTTTGTCTTCGGATTTGCACCAAAGGTGGCTGTCGAAAATCCCAGGGACCATATTAACCAGGCTACGGCTTCCTCAAAATCTGTGGCAACTCTGTCACGTGCATTTGGCGCAGGGTGAAGGAATCCATCGAACACATTTTGGGGATCGGCCAGCGACAGGACGGCTGCGCGTGGGTTTTGAAACGCATTGGGGTCGGCACGCCATTGAACGTGATGGGTATGCCCCTCGTAGGAGGCAAAACATTGAATGATCGAGCCCTTGGGCACTTTCACGGTTGTAGTCCCCTCATCGGCAACATCGCCGACCACCCAAGTCAGGTTCGCGCCATCACCTGCCGCTCGAACAATAACTTCACCTTTGCTCAAAACTCGATACCCGATGCGCGCTTTGGTGCGATCAAGGGATTTCGCCATCCAAAGACCTACCGTTGCAACGGTGTCAGCAACATCGGACTTCGCTAACACCTCAATTACGGTCTTTGCAACGTAAGCGGGTGGCGAAGTCACCTTGCGACTGCTTGGAATTTTTAAGACGATCGTGTCCACTTCAACTCAGGTGGACACATGAACACTGCAAATCAAGAGATTCAACAGCCAGGGGCCGGTCGCCGCCATGCTCGCTACAGTGATGAATTCAGACGTCAAGTCGTAGCGGCGTGTCAGGCACCCGGCGTCTCGAAGGCCGCGATCGCACTGGCCAACGGTCTGAATGCCAACATGCTTCGGCGTTGGGTTGTCGAATCAACAATGGGCCGTGGTGGCCAGTTGGGCGCCATCAAAAAGCCGCTGCTGCCAGCTCAGCTCAAGCCTGATTTCATACCCGTTCAGTTGACGTCGGCACCGGCAGTTCGGGCGCCCGACATCCGCATTGAACTCCAACACGCCGGCACCGCCATTCAGATCCACTGGCCAATGGCCGCATCGAGCCAATGTGCCCAATGGTTGCGTGAGGTGCTGGCGTGATACGCATTGATGCCGTGTGGCTGGCCACGCAACCCCTGGACATGCGAAGCGGCGTGGACTCTTGTCTGGCACGCGTCATCGCAGTCTTCGGCGCAGCCCATCCCCACTGCGCGTACCTCTTTGCCAACCAGCGTGCCAACCGGTTGAAAGTGCTGGTGCATGATGGCATCGGCTTCTGGCTGGCTGCCAGGCGGCTGCACCAAGGCCACTTTGTCTGGCCAAATGTCGTGGACCAAACACAGGTCAACTTGAGTCGTCCACAACTCGACGCCTTGGTGCTGGGTTTGCCCTGGAGCCGCATTGGGGATAGCGGAATAATCACGCTCGTGTGACGGCCATATTCGCGTGAAAATCGAACTTTTATCCTTCGAAAACGACCGCTGCGCAATGTTGATGTGCTATCGTTTTTGAGTCAATTGGTGCATGCGCCAATAGTAAAAAATATCTCCCAAAGGCACACTACTTTGCATGGTCGTAGCCCTTGAATTCCTCCCCAGTTTGAACGCGGAACAACTGCGCGAACTGGCCCAGGAATTGATCGCCACAATCGCCCAGCAAAGCCAGATGATTGCCGCCAAAGACAGCGACATCCTGTACCGCCAGGCAAAGATCGACAAGCTCACCCACGAGTTGGCAACTCTCAAGCGCTGGAAGTTCGGGCGCAGCAGCGAGTTGCTCAATGCAGTCCAGATCAGTCTGCTCGATGAGACGATTGACGCTGACATTGCCGCCATCGAGCAAGAGCTGGAAAATTTGGCGCCGCCGCCAAAGACCCAAGCAGTCCCTCGTCAGCAACCCAAGCGTGCAGCCCTGCCGGCAGGACTGCCCCGCGTCGATATCCATCACGAACCCGACTCCACCACCTGCGGCTGTGGCTGCCAGTTGAAGCGCGTCGGCCAAGACGTCAGCGAGAAGCTGGACTACACACCGGGCGTGTTCACGGTGGAGCAGCATATTCGCGGCAAGTGGGCCTGTGCCAACTGCGAAACTTTGATCCAGGCGCCGGTGCCGGCTCAGATCATTGACAAGGGCATCCCCACTGCCGGCTTGCTGGCCCAGGTGCTGGTGGCCAAATACAGCGATCACTTGCCGCTGTACCGCCAAGAGCGCATTTTTGGCCGCGCCGGTGTAGCGCTGCCGCGCTCGACACTGGCCCAATGGGTGGGAATTTGTGGCGTGCTACTGCAGCCGCTGGTCGATACGCTCAAGGTCGAGATTCTTCGCTATTCTGTTTTACACGCCGACGAGACGCCGGTGGAGATGCTCAAACCCGGCAACAAAAAGACACACCGCGCCTACTTATGGGCGTATGCGCCAGGAGCATTTGAAGACTTGAAGGCAGTGGTCTACGACTTCTGCGAATCTCGCGCCGGCGTTCATGCCAGAACATTCCTGGGTGAATGGAAAGGCAGTCTGGTTTGCGACGATTACTCTGGCTACAAAGCAGGATTTGTCGATGGCATCACCGAGGCTGGATGCATGGCGCATTCGCGTCGAAAATTCTTTGATCTGCATGTCAGCAGCAAGAGCCAGATTGCAGGGCAGGCCTGTGCGTACATCGGTCAACTCTATGACGTGGAGCGTGACGTCAAGCATCTCAGCGCCGAAGAGCGCCTACAAATCCGGGAAGAAAAATCAAAACCGCTGGCCGATGCGTTTCACGAGTGGATGCTGCTGCAACGTCAAAAAATCACGGACGGCTCGGCAACCGCCAAGGCACTTGATTACAGCCTCAAGCGCTGGGGTGCGCTCACGCAGTTCCTGGACGACGGGCACTTGCCAATTGATAACAACTGGATCGAGAACCAGATCCGTCCCATCGCCATAGGCCGCAACAACTGGTTGTTCGCGGGCTCCCTGCGCGCGGGGCAACGTGCAGCTGCGGTGATGAGCCTCATCCAGAGCGCCAAGCTCAACGGGCATGACCCGTATGCTTACCTGAAAGATGTCCTGGCTCGCCTGCCTACGCAGAAAAACAGCCACATCGAAGAATTGCTGCCGCACCGCTGGCAGCAGTCGGAAAAGTCATAACGGCGAATTCTTGCCACCGAGGCGACAGCACCGTCAATGTGTGTTGCCCACCCGCTTAC